>CAZEJA010000059.1:0-3611 GCA_964512215.1 uncultured Planctomycetaceae bacterium | reverse complement strand
GGGTTTTTTGCGGGGGTGCGTTGGGGGGGCGGAATTTGCCGATCGGGGTGGGCGTGGCTGAACATTTCAAGTTGCTTGACCTCGTTGTCGGCCACCGTCGACGGGCGCGGCAGCGTATACATGTGGTATTCAAAGAACGCCTTCTCCTCCATGCCCGCCGGCGGCGTGGCCGCCTTCGCCCGGCGGGTGGCGTACTCCACGACCGGACGTCGCGGATCCTGGACGCGGCGCACGTCGCCGGCGATGAACTTCATCTTGGCGTCCTTGTACCGCTTGCCGCTGTTGTTCTGCACGCTGACCCACCCGGTCAGGTCGGCCGCGGTGTCATCGCCGTTGAGAACCAGCACGTACTCCGCGTGCCACCCCAGCCCGGTCGTCTGGTACGTGACCTCCGCGAGGTGCTTGCCCGGCTTGGCCGTCCAGACGTTCCAGACCAGCGTGGGCTTGGTCAGCAGGCCCTCGGGCAGGACCTTGAAGCGGATGTCCCGCACGTTGTCGGGGCGCTGCACCATCATGAGTCCGCCGCCGTCCTCCTTCAGCACGATCTGCCCGCCGTCGAAGCTCAGCAGCGTCCCGGAGTAGGTCTTGTCCTTGCAGACGACGTCGATGGGCTTGTCGATGTACTTCTTCAGGAGCTTGTCGGCCGAGACGAGGTCGTACTGGTAGTTCTGCTCCAACAGCTTCGCCTTCGGGTCGGTGAGGCTCTTGAAGTGCACGGTCGTCGCGTCGATGCGGGTCGCGACGTCGGTGAACTTCACCTGACCGTCCGCGCCGATGTCCAGACTGCGGATCTCCCGAATGACACCGTACCCGCCGTTGTAGACGGTCAGCGCCACGCCTTCTTCATCCGCCGCCACGGCCGGCAAGGCCACCGCAACCAGCAATCCCGCGATAATCCAGTGTGTGTTTCTCATGACGATTCTCCTTCGAATCCCTGTTCTCGATTCCGTATTCCATCTGCCCCTGACGGGGCTCTCTTACCTCTACCCTCTCGCCTCTACCCTTCATCCGTGTCGTACGGTGACACCAACCCCCCGCCGCTGGCGTTGTTGTACCGATGATCCAGCGTGATCTTCTCCGTCCCGTCTGCCTTGACGGGCACGTCGATTTCAATGATGCCGACTTCGCGAACGTGCCACGGATATGCCTTGCCACCCCTCTTGCAGTTCGCCTGGTACGTCGACCGCGGCACGCGGGCGATGATCGTGATCGTTACGTCGTAGTCCTTGTGGTTCCGCAGGCTGTATTCATTCGTCACCGCGTAGTCATTCCCGTTTCGCCGCCGCTTCGTCGTCTTGCGCTCGCAGACGATGTCGAACGCGTAGCTCCACGGCAGGCGGAGCTTTTCGTTTTTCGGCGTGTGATCGATCGTCGTTTTCGCGACGTACGTCTGCACGCCGTCGGGGTCGGGGGCGTAGAGACGTACAACGCCTTTCGGCAGCGGCTTGCCCAGGCCGTTCTCCTCGGTGTTCTTGAACTCGCTGACCACCCGGGCGGCTGTCGCGTTCTGCGTGCGGTCGTAGACGTACGCGCGCTTCAACTTCAGCCCCCCGCCGCTGACCAGCTCGATCTGCTTGGTCTCGGCGCTTCGGATCGTCGTCTTCCGACCCAGCGTGTACAGGTGGTACTCGAAGAAGCTCTTCTCCTGGAACTGTTGGGCGCCGCCCTCCTGATCGAGGCTCCCGCTTAGGTTCGAGTACCCTCCCCAACCATGCATCTGGGGCGGCTTGATGAGATTCACATCGCCGGCCAGGAGCTTCAGTTGAGCATCCTCGTACGTTACGCCCGAATTGTTGGTGACCGTCGCATAGCCGACCAGGTCCGCGGTGTCGACGATGGCGTCCTCCCCCTCGACCTTGCCCTTCCCTCCGGGGCGCAGCTTGAGCACGTAGTCCGCCCGCCACGCGACGCCGCGCGTCAGGTACGCGACCTCGAACTGCTGTTCGCCCCGGGCGTTGTTCTGCAGGTCCCACACCAGCGTGGGCTTCGAGAGCAGCCCCTCGGGCAGCTTCTCGAAGCGGATCGCCCGCACGTGCTCGCGTGCGACGGTCCGCGGGCCCTCCCCGTCAGGGCGGATGACCAGCGATCTCCCGTCGAAGCTCAGCAGCGTCCCCGTCGCGGGGTCGCCCTTCTTGAACTCGACGGTGATGGGCCTGTCGATGTACCGCTTCAGCACGGCCCACGTGGTCGCGAGGTCGTACTGGTAGTTCTGCTCGAGGATGCTGAGCCCCTCGGGGTCGTCGAGGCTCCGCAGGCGGACGGTGTCGGGCATGATGCCGGTCGGGACGTTCGTGAATCGCACGGCCGTCTGTCCGCGGCGGAGATTCCGGATCAGGCGATGGTCCCGCACCAGCGCCATGCCCTGCCAGTAGGGTGAAACCTGGTACGACTGCCACGTCTGCCCCGGCGCGTTCGGCGCGATGGTCTGCTGCGCCCTCATCTGCTGCATTTCCATCTGCTGCCTGGGCATCGCCCGCCAGCCTTCCGGCTGGGAGAGGATCGTCAGCGATACGCCGATCTGCTTGATCTCGACGGGCCCGGCAATCACGGTTGGCGTGGATACGAACATCCAGAGGGTCGCGACGATCATGACCGCGGCGGCCAGTCCGGTCAGGGCAGGCAGCCATCGCGCCAAGCGGATCACCCCCCCTGCTGCGGCGGCGCTGGGTCCGCCCATCCGGAGGCGCCCGGTTGCGGGTTCGTTTGCACGAAACTCCGCAAGGGCGATCCGGGCGCTCCGGAGGGCGGCCAGCTCGGCGCGACAATCGTCGCAGCCGTCTATATGCTGTTGCAGCGCGGAGGCCTCCGCATCCGGAAGCTCGCCGTACGCCAGATCGATGAGTTTGTCTCGGGGCTCGTTGCAGTTCATGATTCCAGCTCCCGTCGGAACGGCTTGAGCTCGTCGGCCAGCTTGAGCAGCGCGTAGCGGACACGGCTCTTGGCGGTGGCGGTCGGGATGCCCAGGACTTCCCCGACCTCGCGGAACGTCAGGCCGTCGCTTTCCCGCAGGGACAGCGCCTCGCCCTGCTCGGGCGGCAGCGTCGCCACGGCCACGCGGATCGCCTCCCGCAACTCCCGCCGCCTCGCGTTCGCGACCGGCGCCGGTTCCGGGGAAGCCACCGTTTCGAACCCGTCCTGCATCTGTTCCTTCCCGCCTCGCGTGCGTTTGCGCCGGAGGCAGTCGCGCCAATGATTGCGGGCGATCGTGAACAGCCACGTCCGCACGCCCGCACGCCCGTCAAACTGGCTTCGTTTCGCCCAGGCCTTCAGCAATGCCTCCTGGGCGACGTCCTCGGCGACGTCCCAGTCGCCGCACATGCCGAACACGTACCGCCGGACCATCGGGGCCGCCTCTTCCAGCTCCGCGCGCAACACCTCCGGCTCGCGCATGGCTGCGTGCGGTGCGGCGTCGGACCTGCTGTTGAACTCGCCCTGGCTCACTGCGGCTCCTGTCCGGCTTTTGATTCGACTGTTAGACGGGGACCGACGGAGATTGGACCTATGGAGATGTGTCTTTTCTCTGCGAATTCTCCCTCGCGACCGTCCGGAATGCAAATCCTCTCTCGTCCATCCGAGCGATCGCCCCGGGGATGGTGCTTCCGTGCAGAGCA
>CAZEJA010000058.1:0-11202 GCA_964512215.1 uncultured Planctomycetaceae bacterium | reverse complement strand
CATGCTCCGCGTGATGATCGTGAGCATCCTGACGCTGACGGTGCTGTATATCACGGTCAACTTCGCATACCTGCGCGTGCTGGGTTTCGAGGGGATGCGCAGCTCGTGGCCGATCGCCTCGGCGGCAGTGACCGAGAGCATCGGGAAGCCCGGCGCGGTGGCCGTCAGCATCCTGGTGGCCGTCTCGGCCTTGGGCGCGACCAGCGCGTGCATCTTCACCGGGGCCCGCGGGATATGGGCGATCGGCGGCGACTTCCGGACGCTGGGGCTGCTCGCACGCCGCAACGGGCGTCTCGCGACGCCCCTGAACGCCATCGTCCTGCAGGGCGCCATCGCCGTCCTGCTGATCCTCCTGCCGGGGGTCGGCGAGAGTTTCAAAGCGGCCGTCGACTACACCGCGCCGGTCTTCTGGGCCTTCATGTTCATGGTGGGCCTGTCCGTGTTCGTGCTGCGCTACCGGAACCCCGACGCCCGCCGCCGGTTCCGCGTGCCGCTCTACCCGGCGCCGATGCTCCTGCTGATGGCGATGTGCGGGTGGATGGTCTACAGCGCGATCGACTATGCGAAGCTCCCCGCGCTGGCGGGACTGGGCGTCCTCGCAGCCGGCTTGCCTGTGTACCTGCTGCTGCGCTGGCGCAACCGGGCTCGGATGGGCCCTGGAGACTGAACTCAACGCTGGAGCAGCACGAATTCCCGCACCTGCTCGATTGTTTGCACGCCGGAGGCAAGAAGTTCGTCGATCGCTTCTCTTGCTCGGGCAAGTGCCTCGGTGGAGACCAATTGCGAGTCCCCCGGCGTCCTGTCTCTATCGGCGATCTGCCGATGTTCGCTCTGCCCGTCGGATTCCCAGACGGCCGCGATGCGGCGACGGACACCGGTGATGCCTCGATGGACCTCCAGGAAGAACATCAGGTTCATTCGCCGCAGGGCGGTTTCGGGGATGTCGTTGTCGCCGCAGATCTGGTCGCGAGCCTGCTCGTACGTGTCCGCATGCAGGTTGGTCGCCAGCATGTGACCAGCCTCGGGCAGGTCGAAGTACGCTCGCAGCTCGTCGCCCCAGAGATACGCGTAGTAGTTCCCGCGTCCGATCTCGTGACAGATGTAGCAGCGACGCCCGTCGGCGTCATGCGTCCGCCGTACCGCGTCCATCCCGTCGGCCGGCGCGAGCGTCACGTCGACAGGAACGAAGTTGAGCAGCGCCCCCATGACCGTCGTCTTGCCCGCACCGCCGGGCACGGCCCCCACGAGAAACGACGCCCCCGCGCCGATAGCCGCCAGGCAGTACGCCGCCAGCTCCCGCGTCAGCGTCCCCGCCTCGATCAGATCCACGACCGACAGCATCCGCCCGCCGCGCTGATTGCAGCGGTCGATCTCCAGACAGTGTTGACGGATGTCGTCATCCATAAGATGAACGGGGTGGCACAGCCGCGCTTGCGTGGCCATGCACTGCGCCTCCGCTGGCGATCACTCGCCGCTACTTGCTGACCTGGATCCACATCGGGCTTGCCCAGGCGAGCGAGCCGGCGCCCTGGGCGGGGCGCTGCTGCTCGACGCGGACGTAGTAGTAGTTCTCCCGCCCCCACGCCGGCGACTCGTCGGTCCACGTGAGGTCCACCTGCTTCTTGTTCGGCTTGCCGTCGTAGACGTACACGGGCATCTCGCGGTCGACGCCGCGGACGATCGTCAGCCGCTCGATCGGCAGCGTGCCCTCGGCGTGGATCTTCAGCGTGGGCTTGCCCTTCAACTCGAAGATATCGCCCATCATCTTCTCGCCGCACCGCACGTCCAGGATGATGTTGTCGTTCGCGCCGTAGCAGTGGCGCTTCTTGAACGCATCGAGGATCGCCTCGCGCGACGTGTCCTCGGCGTAGACGATGGCGTAGCTGATGTGGCTGCTGTAGTGGTCGCTGCTGGACTGGAAGCCCAGGCGGATGCCCTTCTTGAACGCATTCCAGACGAACCCGGCCGGCCGATACCCGCCGATGCTGTCCTTGGCGTCCTTCGCGGTGGCCGGGGCTCCTTCGTGTTCGTAGCTCTGCCGGCAGCCCTGGAAGATCTCGACGACGGGCTCGACGTCCGGATCGCTGTCGCGCCAGTCGGTGCCCATGTTCGTTCCGCTCGTGTGCGAGGCGCAGATCCCGCCGAAGTGTTTCAGGTACGCGTAGAAGCCCTTGATGTCCGGCGAGCCCTTGTCCGGCGTGCCGAAGACCAGGTCCTTGCCGCCCGGGATCTGCGGCAGGGGGCGGACGCCGCGGTACGCGAACATCGCGTTGCGGTGCCCGCTCGGGTAGGTGCGGCTGCGCTCGTAGGTGAACATCGGCGTGAACGCGGGGGGGTGGTGCAGGAAGTCCGTCTGCTTCTGGACCAGCCACCACAGGTATTCCGCGCCATACCCGTTGTCGTGGTCGCCGTTGCCGATCCAGTCAAAGCCCGCCACGTCCATGCCGCACCGCCACATCTCCTCGAGCGTGCCGTCCATGTCCTGATGGCTGGTCAGCTCCGTGTGGCGGTGGAACTCGCCGCGCAGCAGCCGGAACTCCTTTCCGCCGACCGTCGCGCGATACGCGCGGGCGCGGCGGATGTCCTCGACCTCGTTGGGGTGAACGGTGATGACGTTGGTGGGCCCCGGCGGGGGAGGGGCGAGCTTCAGGGCGCCTGCTTTCGCTCCGCTCGGCAGGACGGAGCAGTACAGGTCGTTCTGCCCGGCCGTCTTCGTGCCCGTCGTCCGTCCGTCGGTGCTGTGAACGGCCAGGATGCCGCCTTCGACCGCCGCCAGCGCCGGACGGTTGTCCAGCAGGTTGATGGAGTTGGCCAGGGGCAGCGCGGGCGTCCAGCCGGCCGCCGTCAGGCGCGTCGCCAGGCTGATCCACCGCTCGCCCGCGCCCGCGGTCGCGGCGTGGCGACGGTACAGCAGCCACAGCCCGCCCGCGCCGTCAAAGGCGATGCGCGGCAGCGACACCCGTCGCTTGGGGGGCATCGAGCCGCGCGGGTACCCCGCGGTCACCTTCTCCACGGGGACGAGCCCCGGGACCTGCAGCACCTCGGCGCCTGTGTAGCATCGCACGCGGGCTTCGCGTGAGATGTAGAATCGCTCGCCCTTGGGCCCGGTCCATTTCCCACCGTCATCCTTCGCCCAGTTGACCGCGCCGTCTTCGTAGGCGACCCACACGCGATCACGAGCATCGACGGCGATGTTCGGGCGGGCCTCGTACCGCTTCGTCGCCGCCAGGTCGATCGTCCTGGACTTGGCGGCGCCGGCGCCGCAGGTGAGCTTCACGTCGTAGTTGCCCCTCTCGTAGGTGTCGAAGGCCACGTACAGCGAGCCGGTCGAGTCGTAGGCGGCCGCGGGGCACCACTCATTGGCGGGACTCGAATAGAGCGACTCCTCGGGTGACGCCTTGCCGCCGTCCAGGAACGTCGCGAGGATGTCGAAGCTCCCGTCGCGCCATCCCTGCCACACGACGGCCACCGCGTTGCTCTTCGGGTCCGCCGCCGTCACCGCGTACAGATCGCTGCCGGGGGCGGTCGTCAGGCGAATGATCTTGCCGCCCTTGCCGCCGGTGAATCCGCGCGCATAGAGATCCCAGTTGTCGCCGACCTTCTGGCTCCAGACGACCCACACCACGCCCGCACCGTCGACGGCCACCGCGGGTCGCCACACGTCCAGGCGCTCGCCGGTCACCGGTATCGGCGCCGACCAGGTCTTGCCGTTGAATCTCATCAGTCGCACCTGGTCGCCGTGCCCCTTCGGGACGCAGGAATCGAACTTCCGCGTTTCGTGCAGGAGCTTGGCGTTCAGCGGACCGGCCCGTTTGTAGGCCGTATAGGCGACCCAGATGGTGCCATCCGGCGCCTTCGCTGCTGTCGGCCAGTCGTCGTCGGTGGGCTCGTCGGTCAGTCGCGCCGAGGTCGGGACCCGCGTAACGTACACCTGGTCCTTCAGGAACTTCTTCGGCGTTCCGATCTCCAGGTCGCCGAGCTTGGCCGAGAACTCGCCCTGCTTCGTCCGGATCGTGATCGTCGCCTCCGGCGGGGCGTTCAGCGTCGCGAACAGCACGGGGCGGACGATGACGGGCTTCTTGAGCTTGCGATTCATCTCCTGACGCGTCTTGACCTTCCACGTCGCGCCCACGATCGCCGCGCCCTTCTTGCCCTGCGCCGTCACGCCCACGACCCTGCCGGGCGAGACGCGGATCGACCCGTCCCACGCGGTGGGCTTCTTGTCCTTGTGCCCGAAGCCGATGCGGAGCATGGTCGCCCCCGCAGGCATGGCCGGACGAACGGGCTGGGCGGACGCGAACTCGGCGCAGGCGCCCCACATCACCATCAGCGCGCATACAGAACGAGTGACAGACGTGCGATCCATGATGCTCTCCTTGATTGTCTTCGTATGCGGAGATCAGGTTGGTCGGGGGTATTCCAGGCTCAGCCATTCCGACAGGGCCCGCAGCAGTCTCGCCACCCCCATGCCCAGCAGCAGGAGCACCCACACCCCACCGAGGATGATCACGGCAACGACCGGACTCCATCCACCGGTCGCTCCGGCGTACTGGTCCAGAAGCTCCAGGCGGGACTCCGCCCCGTACTCGAGTGTTGTCTCGTAGAGTTGGCAGGACTGGATGGCCGGCATGAGCAGGCAGGCCTGGACGGCGATCGCGACGACGGCGACGAGGGGCACCCAGCGGAGCTTGTCATGCGTCGCGCACCACGCCGCGGCGGCCAGCAGGACGCCCGTCGCGATCAGCGCAGCATGGATGATGCTCTGCTGATGATCGAGAAGATGACGGAGGCTCTCGAAGATCTGCTGCTCGGAGATCTGCACCTCCATGTCGGTCCTTTCCTTGCCCGCGAATACGCAGCAGGATGCGGCAGGGGTGGGCGATTGTCAACCCTTCTCCCGATTCGCCAGGTCGATCCGGCGGCGTTGACAGCAGCTCACAGGGCGTGATACAAAGACCGGATACACGCAGTGCTTTACAGGAGAAGGCTATGAAGCGACGTGAGTTCCTCAAGGCGATCGGGGTCGGAGCGGCGGCGGCAGCGGCCGGCACGGCTGGCTTGCCCAGCCGTGTGGAGGCAGCGGCGAAGCCCCGCAAGCGGCCGAACATTCTGTTCCTGTTCACCGACGACCAGACGTTCCAGTCCATCGGGTGCCTCAACAACCCCGAGGTCAAGACACCGAACATCGACAAGCTGGTCGCCCGCGGGACCACCTTCACGCACGCGTTCAACCAGGGCTCGTGGTCCGGGGCGGTCTGCATCTGCAGCCGGGCCATGCTCAACACGGGACTCAACCTGTTCCACGCCCAGAAACGCATCGAGTCGACGCCGCTGTGGGGCGAGACGCTGGGCAAGGCGGGCTACAGCACGTTCTTCACCGGCAAGTGGCACAACGGGGACAGGACGCTCCAGAAGAGCTTCAAGACCATCAGCGACGTCGGCCCGGGGATGTACCCGTCCACGAAGACCAGCGGCAGCGCCTACCGCCGCCCCGCGCCGGGCAACACGTGGAGCCCGTACGACAAGACGCAGAAGGGGCACTGGCTGCAGGCCAAGGGGGGAGGCATCATCCACAGCAGCAAACTGTGGGCGGACAACGCCATCGACTTCCTCGAGAACAAGGCGGGCAAGGGGGGCGATCCGTTCTTCATGTACGTCTCCTTCCACGCGCCGCATGATCCGCGCCAGTCGCCCAAGCAGTACGTGGACATGTATCCGCCCGACAAGGTCAAGATCCCGCCGAACTACCTGCCGGAGCATCCGTTCGACCAGGGCGACCACAAGCTGCGGGACGAGGTGCTCGCGCCGTTCCCGCGGACGAAGCACGCCGTACAGGTCAACCGGCAGGAATACTACGCGATCATCACGCACGCCGACGCCCAGATCGGGCGCATCCTCGACGCGCTGGACAAGTCCGGCATGGCCGACGACACGATTATCATCTTCTCGGCCGACCACGGTCTCGCCGTCGGTCAGCACGGGCTGATGGGCAAGCAGAACCAGTACGACCACAGCGTCCGCGTGCCGCTGATCTTCGCGGGCCCCGGCATCGAGGCGGGCAAGAAGCTCGATGCGCTGGTCTACCTGCACAGCCTCTTCCCGACGACGTGCGAACTGGCGGGTGTGCGGACGCCGAAGGAAGTCGAATCCCCCAGCCTCGCCGGGCTGCTGACCGGCAGGCAGACGAAGGTCCACGACGCGATCTACGGCGGGTACAAGTCGTTCCAGCGCATGGTCCGGACGCAGGACTTCAAGCTGATCGCCTATCCGCGCGCGAAGAAACTGCAGCTGTTCAACATCCGCAACGACCCGTGGGAGATGAAGAACCTGGCGGGTGACCGCAAGTATGCCCCGAAGATCGCCGAGTTGAAGCGCAAGCTCCAGCAGCTCCAGAAGGAAGTTGGCGACAGCCTGGATCTCGACAAAGCGCCGGAGGGCAAATCCCGCAAGAAGAAGGGCAGATAGGCACCGGCGATCCCCACCGCAGGCTGAAGGGCTTGACCGATTCCGGCCGATATCGTACAGTACCGTTTCGTCGCAAGGCGTCGGGAGTGTGCCCGAGTGGACAAAGGGATCAGACTGTAAATCTGACGGCTACGCCTTCGGTGGTTCGAATCCACCCGCTCCCATTTGAAGCTGTCAGCTTTCAGCTATCGGCTGTCAGCTTGCAGCTTGCCGGACCCCGCCAAGCCGTTGTTCGCTGAAAGCTGATAGCTGAAAGCTGACAGCTTCCACCAAGGACACCCCCATGACCATCATCGAGCCGCACATTCATATGCTCTCGCGGACGACGGAGGACTACTGCCGGATGTACGAAGCCGGCATCCGCGCATGCGTGGAACCGTCCTTCTGGCTGGGCGAGGACCGCCGCTATGCCGGATCGTTCTGGGACTACTTCAACCTGATCCTGAACTTCGAGACCGTCCGGTCGCGGCGGTTCGGCATCGATCACTACTGCGCGATCGCCTACAACCCCAAGGAGGCCGAGAACACCGCCCTCGCCGATGAGGTCATCGACGGTATGGGCGAGTATCTCGACCACGAGCGGTGCGTCGCGCTGGGCGAGATCGGCTTCAACAACATCACCGACAACGAGGAGTACGTCTACCGCCGCCAGCTCGAGTTGGCCCAGCAGCGCGACATGCAGGTGATCATCCACCTGCCGCACTTCAACAAGCCCGAGGGCATCGAGCGGACCATGAAGGTCGTCCGCGAGGTCGGCTTCGACGAAGGGCGCCTCTACCTGGACCACAATACCGAAGACACGATGGCCCAGGCCCGCGAGACGGACTGCTACCTCGGGCTGACCGTCTATCCCATCAGCAAACTCACGCCGCAGCGCGTCAGCGCGATCGTCCGCGAGTACGGCGCCGACAAGCTCATCGTCTCCGGGTCGGCCGACTGGGGCGTCAGCGACCCGCTCAGTCTTGTGAAGGTCGTCAACTTCCTCAAGGAAGACGGGCACGACGACGAGACGATCCACAAGCTCGTCTACGCCAACGCGATGGAGTTCTACAGTCGCTCCCCGAAGTTCACCCCCGACTTTGACATCGCCCCGCTGGACCCGCGCGAGTTTCAGAGATAACGGGATTTTCAATTTCCCATTTCCGATTTCCAATTGAAAAGAAACGGCGCACTCCTCTCGGTGGACTGCGATACCCCGGCGTTTAGCGGTCGCCGGTACGGCGACCCTCTGTTCCCCTCCGCATCCCCAGCGGGTATAACGACCCCATGACCGAATCGCCCCAACCCGTTCCGCGCACGTCGAAGCTCGTCGCGTGGGGGCAGCTCCTGAGGTTGCCCAATCTCCTCACCGTTCCGGGCGACCCTATCGCGGGGTTCTTCCTCGCCGCCCTGGCCGCCACGAGCTGGCCCGGGCGACCGGTGCTCCGCATCGGCATCGCCGCCGGCGTCAGGCTGCTGCTCTACGCGACCGGGCTGCTGTGGAACGACTACTTCGACCTGGCCGAGGATCTCCGCGACCGCCCGAGTCGCCCGCTGCCGAGCGGACGCGTGCGTCCTCGCACAGCCGCCATCGTCGCCACCGTCCTGCTCTTTGTGGCGCTGGCCGCTGCCCGCGTGGCGGGAAAGCCTGCGTCGTACGTCGCCCTCGCCATCGCGGCCGCGATCATCGCCTATGACGCCGGCGGCAAGCGGATTCCGGTGATCGGGCCGCTGCTGATGGGCCTCTGCCGCGGCGGAAGCGTCCTGCTTGGCGCGGCGGCATTCGGCGCCGACGCGCTGGCCAACCCGCTCGTCTACGTCGGCGCCGCTACGGTGACGGTCTACATCGCATCCGTGGCTGCCATCGCCGCGCGGGAAACGCGGCCGGGCCCGCTCGGGCGCCGCGTGACGCTGCCGGCTGCTTCACTGGCGTTCGTGTTCACGCTGTCGATCAGCGTCCTCATCGGCTGGCCGGGCGATCTGGGCGCGTGGCTGTCGTGTGCCCTTGCTGTCGCCGCCGTCTTGTGGGCGGCGGGTGCGGGGCTCGCGCTGGCGGGGCGACCGGAACCCGCCCTCATTCAGAAGACCGTCGGGCGATTCATCCAGGGGCTCTTCCCGATCCAGGCGGCGTGGATCGCGCTGGGACCCGACCCCGGCGTGTGGGTCGCGCTCGCGGTCCTGGCGGCCTGGCCGGTCTGTGCCCTGACGGCGCGGCGATTCTACGCGAGCTGAGCGCGGGCGATCTGGGACTATCCTTCGATGGCGCAGAGGGATACACTGTGCGGCATGTCGAATGGCGGGAGTGAGAAACTTCTGATCGTCCAGGTCGCGGGATTGTCGCGCGATCCGTCTGTGGCGGGGCTCGTGTTCCGCGAAACCGCGAGCGTGTTTCCCGCCGTGACGTGCACGGTGCAGGCGAGCTTCCGGACGGCGTCGCCGCCGCGCGAGCACGGCGTGGTGGGCAACGGGTGGATGTTCCGCGAACTGGGACGCCCGATGTTCTGGGAGCAGTCGGCGGCGCTCGTCTCGGGGCGGCGGATCTGGGAAGACTTCCGCCGCCGCGGGCGCACGGTGGGCATGCTGTTCTGGCAGCAGAGCCTCGGCGAGGACGTCGACGTGCTGATCTCGCCCGCGCCGATCCACAAGCACCACGGCGGCATGATCCAGGACTGCTACTGTCGCCCGCCCGGCCTGTACGCGGACCTCTGCGCCGCGGTCGGGCGACCGTTCAAGTTGCAGCACTACTGGGGCCCGCTCGCCTCACCCAAGGCGGGCGACTGGATCGCCGCCGCCACGGCGGCCGTCCTCGAAGGGGAATCCGCTCCCGACCTCTGCCTGACGTACCTGCCCACGCTGGACTACGACCTCCAACGCTACGGGCCGGACGACCCGAAATGCGATCGCGCCCGCGAGGCGCTGCGGAGGCAGTTGACGGATCTGACCGCGGCGGCCGAACGGTGCGGGTACGATGTGCTGGTCTTCGGCGACTACGCCATCGCGCCCGTCGACACCGCCGCGGGGCCCAACCGCGCGCTGCTCGAGGCGGGGCTCCTGAGCGTCCGCGACGTGCGGGGCATGCTCTACCCGGATCTGCACGCCAGCCGGGCCTTCGCCGTCGTCGATCACGAAGTCGCCCACGTAACCATCCGCCGCGCCGCCGACGTGGACGCCGCTCGCGACGCGCTCGCGGCGCTTCCCGGCGTCGCCGACGTTCTCGACCGCTCCGCCCAGGCGGAGGCCGATCTGGACCATCCGCGCAGCGGCGAACTGGTCCTCGTCGCCGAGCCGGGCGCCTGGCTGGCGTACCCGTGGTGGACGGACAGGCGGCAGGCGCCCGACTACGCCTCGCACGTGGATATCCACAACAAGCCGGGCTATGATCCGTGCGAGTTGTTCTTCGGCTGGCCGCCCATGAGCGTCAGCCGCGACACGACGAAGATCCGCGGCTCGCACGGGCGCGTCGGCGAGGGGCGGAATGTGTGCTGGGCGGCGACGTTCGACCTGCCCGAAGTTCCCGACCTGATCGAACTGGCCGCCGCGGTCCGCGGACGGCTGGAGGAGGCGTGATGCCCCGCAGCGACAAGCAAGCGACCCCGCCGTCCGACGACGTGTACGTGCAGCAGATTTCCGTGCCGTTCGACTACCCCGTGCACTTCACGCACGACGTGTTCGCCCCGGACAACCCGCTGCTGGCCGACGTGTTTGATCGCCTCGGCGAGGGGCGGCGTCACCGGGCGGCGCTCTACCTCGATTCCGGCGCCGCCGACGGGCATCCCGGTCTGCTCGAGCGGATTCGCGAGTATTTCCACGCCCACGCCGACCGGCTGGAGCTCGCCGGCGGCGGGCAGACCGTTACCGGCGGAGAGGAAGCCAAGAACGGCTGGGGCGCCGTGCGCGACGTGATGTGGACGATCGGCAACCTGCACCTGGACCGCCAGAGCTTCGTGCTCGCCGTCGGCGGGGGGGCGATGCTGGACATGGTGGGCTTCGCGACGTCGCTGGTCCATCGCGGGCTGCGGCTGGTCCGCGTGCCCACGACGGTGCTCGCCCAGAACGACGCCGGCGTCGGCGTCGATCGTGCACCGCGGGCTGCGGCTGATCCGCATCCCGACCACCACGCTCGCCCAGGACGACTGCGGCGTCGGCGTCAAGAACGGCATGGACGAGCACGGGCAGAAGAACTTCGTCGGCACGTTCGCGCCGCCCTTCGCGGTGATCAACGATGCGGACTTTCTGCCGACGCTGGCCGACCGCGACTGGACGGGCGGCATCGTCGAGGCCTTCAAGGTCGCGATCATCAAGGATGCCGACTTCTTCGAGTTCCTGTGCGACAGCGTCGACGCCCTCCGCGGGCGTGACCTGCCCACGATGGAACGGCTCGTACGCCGCTGCGCGGTCCTGCACCTCGAGCATATCCGCACCGGCGGCGACCCGTTCGAGTTCGGCTCGGCCCGCCCCCTGGACTTCGGGCATTGGGCGGGGCACAAGATCGAGACGATGACCGAGTACGCCTTCGGGCACGGGCAGGCCGTCGCGGTCGGCATCGCGATGGACTCCTGCTACGCCGCCGCTCGGGGGCTGATCGCGGAGGCGGAACTGGAGCGGATCCTCTCGACGATGGAGGCGGTGGGGCTGCCGACGTGGTCGGACTGCCTCGGTGTTCGCGGCGCCGACGGCGAACTGGAGATCCTCGCCGGGCTCCGCGACTTCCAGGAACACCTCGGCGGTTCGCTGAACGTCACGCTCCCCGACGGCATC
>CAZEJA010000057.1:0-11362 GCA_964512215.1 uncultured Planctomycetaceae bacterium | reverse complement strand
GGCCGAATCCTGGACACGCTCAAGGAGGAGGGGCTCGACGACAATACGTACGTGATCTACACCAGCGACAACGGCCCGTGGTACCTCGGGCGCAGCCCGCACCACAAGAGGCGGATCGGCCCCGACGCCGAGGCGCACGGCGGTTCGGCGCTGCCGCTGCGCGGCGCGAAGACCTCGACCTGGGAGGGCGGCCTGCGGGTGCCCTGCGTGATGCGAGCGCCCGGCAAGATACCGGCCGGAACGGTCTGCGGCGAGATCGCGTCGACCATGGACATGCTCCCGACCCTGGCCGCGCTGGCCGGGGCCGAGGTCCCGAATGACCGCGTCATCGACGGTCACGACATCCGCGACCTGATCCGCGGCATCGAAGGCGCCAAGAGCCCGACCAAGGCCTTCTACTACTACCAGCGCACCCATCTGCAGGCCGTCCGTGCCGGCAAGTGGAAGCTGCACGTCCCGCGCCCCGCCGACCGCAAGTGGGCCGTCTACAGCAAGGCCGAAGACGCCATCGCGATCGAGACGCCGCTGCTGTACGATCTGGAGGCCGACATCGGCGAGACGACAAACGTCGCGAACAAGCACCCGGAGATCGTCCGGAAGCTGATGGGCCTGATCGAGCAGGGACGCAAGGACATCGGCGACTACAACCGCATCGGCGAGGGCGCCCGGTTCTTCGACGCCGCGCCGAAACGCCCGGACATCCAGAAGACCGGCACGAGAGTGAACGCGCCGCCGAGCAAGCGGAAGAAGAAGTGAGAGCGATCACGGCTGGACAAGCCAGCCGTGCCACCCGACACAGAAGGAATACGACATGAAGAAGCTCATCACGGCCGTACTGATCTCCGCGTTCTGTGTTCCGGTGCTGGTCGGCGCCAAGCCCAAGGCGCCCGCGAAGGACTCCGCCAAGGCCAAGCCCAAGTCCGTCATCCCCGAGGCAAAGGGAGGCTGGTGGCCGAAGCGTCACCAGCAGAAGCTCGACGAGCGCAAGAAGATGAAGAAGGTCGACCTGCTGCTGGTCGGCGACTCCATCACGCATGCCTGGGAGAACCGCAAGAAGGCCGGCGCCGTCTGGGACAAGTACTATGCGAAGCGCAACGCCCTGAACATCGGCTTCAGCGGCGACCGCACGGAGAACGTCCTGTGGCGGTTTCAGCACGGCGCCATCGACGACATCTTGCCGAAGCTCGCGATCCTGATGATCGGCACGAACAACGCCGGGCACCGCAAGGAGGCCTCCAAGGACACCGCCCTCGGCATCCAGGCGATCCTCGAGGAGATGAAGAAGCGCCTGCCGAAGACCAAGATTCTGCTGCTGGCGATCTTCCCCCGCGGCAAGGACGCCAACGACCCCCTGCGAAAGCTCAACGAGGGCACCAACAAGATCATCCAGGACTACGCGGACGACAAGGTCGTGTTCTTCCTGAACATCAACGACAAGTTTCTCGACAAGAACGGCGTGCTGCCCAAGACGATCATGCCCGATCTGCTGCACCCCAACCAGAAAGGCTACGAAATCTGGGCGGAAGCGATGGAGCCGAAGGTGAAGGAGTTGATGGGCGAGGGGAAGAAAGCTGAAAACTGAAAGCTGAAAGCTGAAAACTGAAAGCTGAAAGCTGAAAGGAGCAGTCAGCACTCAGCAGTCAGTAACGGCGCATGGCGGCAAACAGCGGCCGCCATGACACCCCCGCTATTCGGCAATCGACATTCGTCAATCGTCAATGCCCGTCGCCGTTGTTTCTTCCCTGGGTCCCTTGGTCCCTAGTCCCTTGGTCCCTATGTCCACCATATCCAGCCGCGGCTTGTCGGCGAGCATCTTGTGGAGGGGCTGGAACGTCTTGAGGATCGCCTGGTAGTCGGCGTCCTGCGGGGAGGCGAAGATCGCCTTGCCGCACTTCTCCGTGCCGCCCGCGGACTCCGCCAGCGGGGCCAGCAGGAAGCTGTTCAGTTGCGGCTTCTCGATGCGGAGGTAGAACTGCCGCGGAATCTTGCCGCCCTTGTGACACGACGCGCAGCGGTCCTTCGCGACACGGGCGAGCGTCTTGTTCAAGTCCTTGGGCACCATCTGGCGGCAGCCAATGTGGTACTGGTAGTTCGAGTTGGACGTGTGGTAGTACGGCACGTTGAGGTCGATCCAGGCGTAGATGCGCCGCCGCTCGCGGTCGGGCATGTGGAAGCGCGGCTTGCCGTCCTTGTCCGGGTGCCCGCTGCGGATGATCTCGGAGAGCTTGCTCGCGTGTGAGCCCCATTCCTTGGGCTTGATCATGAGGATGTTGTACTCGGTCCCGTTGATCGTCGCGATCCAGCTCGTGTAGGGGCTGCGCCCTTCCTTGCGCTGGGCGGTGGGCAGGCCGTGCACGTACGGGTCCTTCTCGCCCCACGTGCCCCGGCGGGCGAGGTGTTCGTAGGCGACGTTGAAGAAGTCCGTCCGGTCGCCCGTCAGGTCGATGCCCTTGGGGGCCTCGCGGGCGTTGTGGCACCCGATGCAGTTGCGGTCCAGCACCGGCTGGACGATGTGCGGGAAGCTGAAGCCCGTCGCGCCCCATTCCGGCGGCGTCAGGTCGTGGGCCTTGCGCTCCAGCGCGACCGCCCGCGTACGGGAGGCGGCGACTTCGTTGCGGGAATCGTGACAGCCGACGCAACTCTGTGTCTCGCCCGGCATGAAGTGCGTGAAGCTCCGCATGCGCTGGACGGCCCGTCCTTCGGCGTCGAGGGCCATAAAGTAGATCGGCTTGCCCGTGGGCACCTTGAAGCACGCCGAGCCGTCCTGCTCCACCTTGACGGTGCCCCAGTGCCTTTTCGGCGCGTAGGTCGCCCCGCAGGAGACCAGCGGGAACTGGAAGCCGAACGCCGCGATGTTGTGCTTGGAGGGGCTCGCCTGCGGCGCGAACTGAGACTTCTCGATCTCCTGGACGACGGCGATCTGTTTGATTTCACCGCGCTTCACGTGCGGCTCGAGCCCGATGTAGACATCCTGCATGAAGACGGTCGCCCACGGTTCGGCCTTGTCGGCCGGGGGGAGGCCGGACTCGAACAGCGGCGGGCGCGGGCGGCTGCGAACCGGCTGGGCGCAGTACCACCCGATCCCGTCGCGCACGTTGATCACCGTCGCCTGCTGCTCGCCCTCGTAGTCCCGCACGAGAAGCCGTCCGCGCTTGGAGACCAGGAAGTGCTTGTCGTCCAGCGGGAACGGAGTCTCATACGGTCCGCCGCTGGGGCGGGGCCCGCTGTTTCCGTTGCCCTTGTCGACGCGGCCGATCTTGACATCCAATGTCAGGTTCTGGATGCCCTCCTGGGCATTCGGCCCGTGCGAGGGGTCGATGACGGCGATCGCGCCGCGGCAGGCGCCGTTGTGGGCGGCCAGCGTGCAGAGGAGCTTGTGCGAGCCGGGGATGCTGCGGGCCTGCATGAAGGTGCCCGGGTCGAGCACGCGGTTGCCGAACAGCCCGCTGAGGCCCGTGCCGTCCGGGTTGATGGTCCAGAGGCTCTGGATCGGAATCGCGGGGCGATCCACATACTCCCAGCGGCTGTAGACGATCCGCCCGCTGTGCAGGACGCTGGGGCTGAAGTCGTTGAGGTAGTTCGCCGACAGGCGCCGCTGCTTCGACCCGTCGCGCTCCATGCGGTAGAGCACGGGCGAGGTCGTCACGAAGCAGTAGGCGAACGCGGGCTTGCGGTCGGACAGGAACGCGATGCCGCCGTCCGGCAGCCAGCACGGGTTCATGTTGTTCGAGCCGGTGTCGGTCAGCGGCGTCAGGCCGGTCCCGTCGATGTTGATCCGCCAGATGCGGTACTGGTGCTCGGGCTTGCGGTCGGGCGGGAGGCAGCGGTTGAACTGCTGCTTGTACTCGCGGGCGCCCTGCTTCCAACTGAACAGGACCTCCCGCCCGTCGTAGCTCAACTCGCAGTCGAGAATCTGCCCGTTGGGCGAGTCCACCAGCTTCGTGAGCTTGCCGTCCTTCAGCGACAGCACGTACAGTCCCCCGCCGGCCTTGTATCCCTCGGAGTGATACGTGTAGACGTGCGAGCAGTTGATCTCGCGCCGGTGGACGAGCAGGAGCTTGTCGAAGCCGAGCTTGCCGGCGCGAAGCTCCTCCGCCAGTTCGGCAGATTCCCCGACCTCCCCCGGTACGGTCATGAACTTGCCCAGCACTTTGTCCGACGGGCTGGCGGAGAAGACCTGCACCTCCGAGGCGCCGGGGTTCGGCCCGCCGTAGGAGCTTGTGAACTGCAGCGTCAGTTTCCGGAGACGCGTCGGGGCGCCGAGCGGAATCCGCTGCGGTCCGTGGCCACTCTTGAGTTGGCCCTTGGCGATCGGCTTGGGCGCATCATCGACGAGGACGACGTAGTCCTTGAAGTTCTCGTTCGGGTCCCAGCCGGTGCGTCCGTAGTAGACGACCTCGGCGACGGTGACGGGCTGTTTCCACTCGAACGTCAGCTTCGCGTGCTGCCGGTGCGTGTCGCCCCGCACGACCCACACGCGTCCGATGTCGTCCCTGCCCCCCTGGGCGGGAACGATCCCGTCCGCAACGAACTTCGCGGCGTACTTGGCGCTGTACACCGAGTCGGCCGTGATCTTCGCCCTCGGCGCGAGGTTCCCCGGGACGCCGACGGCAGGCTTGGCCGCCTTCGCCTTGGGCTTGGCCCCGACGCCCGAAGCAACAGTAAGGATCCCCCACGCGACGATCACTACCCGCAAGCGTGTCTTCATCGTGTCACCTGATTGCTCAAACAGGGGCGCCTCAGCGCCCCGGATGTGTCCGGTTCATCGGCATCCCGAACCGTTCGCCCGCAATGATACCACATGCCCGAAAGCCGCCACAGGCAAAACCGGGCCCCCGCCGGTGTTGGCCCGTCGGGAGCAAAGGGGTAGAATCGCCGCTCAAGGGCACCCTTGGGATGGGGCACGCATGAGCCAACTGAACATCCTCGCACTCGAGCCGTACTACGGCGGCAGTCATCGGGCGTTTCTCGACGGCTGGCGACAGCGGAGCCGTCACGAATGGACTGTGCTGACGCTGCCCGCCCACAAATGGAAGTGGCGGATGCGTCACGCGGCCGTCACGTTCGCCGAGCAACTCCGCGGGGAGTCACCCGGTCCGTGGGACGTGCTGATCTGCTCGGACATGCTGAACCTCGCGGAGTTCAAAGGCCTCTGCCCCCCTGCCGCCGCCCTGCCGGCCGTGGCGTACTTCCACGAGAACCAGTTGACCTATCCCGTGCGCCACGACGAGCCGCGCGATCTGCACTTCGCACTCACCAACATGACCACCGCGCTGGCCGCGACCCAGGTCTGGTTCAACTCCGCCTTCCATCGCGACAGCTTCCTGGCCGCACTGGACGACCTGCTTGCCCGCATGCCGGACTTTCAGCCGACCGGCGCGGTGGAGAGCATCCGCGCCAAGTCGAGCATCCATCCGCCGGGCATCGAGGCGTTCCCGCCCCGCGGGCCGCGAACGCCGGGGCCGCTGCGGATTCTCTGGGCAGCCCGATGGGAACACGACAAGCGCCCGGACGTGCTGTTCGACGCCATCCGCATGCTCCGACAGCGGACCGACACGTTCCGCCTGAGCGTCGTCGGGCAGCAGTTCCGCGACGTGCCCGAGGTGTTCGAGCAGGCGAGACACGAGTTCGACGCCCACGTTGACCACTGGGGCTACCTGGACGACCGCGCCGCGTATGAGGAGGCGCTGCGTTCGGCAGATGTGGTCGTCTCAACGGCCGACCACGAGTTCTTCGGCATCGCCGTCGTCGAAGCCGTCGCCGCCGGGGCGCAGCCCCTGCTGCCGAACCGCCTGGCGTACCCCGAGATCCTGCAGGCTGCGGAGAATCCGGCATCGCAGGAGTTCCTCTACGAAGGCGCCCCCGAGGAACTCGCCGAGCGTCTCGCCGCCCTCGCGGATACGATTGTATCGGGCGGCGACCTCTGGCGAGGCGATGCGGAACGTGCGCGTCGACTCGTCGAGCGGTTCTCGTGGGACCGCGTCGCGCGAGAAATGGATGATGCGCTGCGGTCTGCTCCCTGACGGTCGCGGCTCTTTCCCCCGCGCTGATTCCTGATTCCCGATTACCTGTCACCGGGTACGAAAGCCCCTTGTCTTGCTGCCCCTTGGATGCGAATAATACAAGTGAATCGGTGCACCAACGGTAGGTTCTCAATTCAACTTCAGGCAGGGGAGTAGACATGCAGTTCGTCACGGTCGAGGACGTACTGGACCACGCGAGGCGGTTCGAGGACATGCTCGTCGAATTCTACGAGCGCCTGGCCGAACGGGCCCTGCACGAAGGTGTCCGGATGCTCGCCAGGCACATGGCCCGCCGCCAGCGGCGGATCCTCCGCGCGCTGAGCAGCTTCACCCCCGAGCAGGTCATCGAGATTCACCGCACGCCGGTCCGCTACGAGCCCGAGGGGGCCGACTGCAACTGCTTCCGCGGCCGCGAACTGCCCGACGACGCTACGACCGGAGAGGTCCTGGAGGTCGCCCTCGCGTTCGACGAATGCCTCGCCCGCTTCTACCGTCAACTCCTCCGCCAGGAAGTCAGCGAGGAGGTCCATGACCTTTTCGAGGGCCTGCTCCGCCTGGAAGAAGGCGACGAGGTCCACATCAAGAAGATCCAGGCCGCACAGTGACCCGGCCGGCGTCTACCGCATCTGCTTCGCTTCTCCGGTCAGCATCCTCAGGCGAATGCCACGAAACGTCACGGCCTGTCCGCCACAGAAGACGGCCGGGGCGCGAAGCGTGTGCAACCTCATGCCCGGCGGCGGAGACAACGCCGACACGGGGCCCGCCCATTGCAGGATCTTCTTGTCGTTGAGTTCGATGGTGACCTGCACCTGGTCCCGCCGCAGCAGCACTTTGGCGCGCAGCGTATACTCCTTCCCGTTGACCAGCTTGCCGGGCTTGACGCGCCAGGTATTGCCCTTCGCAGCGCGGATGATCTTCTCGATCAGATGTTCGTCCTTGCCGCCATGGCTCAGGTGGACCGTCACCGCGGAAGGTCCGGTCGGCAGGGCCACACCGACCGTCCGATTCCCGCTGTCCCGGACGAACGTCGCTTCCAGTTCGTAGTCTCCCTCCGGAACGGCGGGGACGTGAATGACGGGCATCCAGCCGGCGGTCGTCCGCAACCCCTTTGCGTCGTGCACCCAGGTTCCGTCGGCCCTGTGGCGTCGCGGGTTGATGCGCTTCAGCATGTCGACCCATTCACCGGGACGGGCGACGGTCGCGGGCGGGGGGACCTCGCCCGCCACTGCGTGGGCCTGCCCGTCGGTCATCTTCAGACGGAGGCTGCGGAAGTGCGTGGGCGACTCGGCCCGAAGGGCCAGGCAGTGTGCCCACTCTCCGCCCGGCGCGGCCGTGGACGACAGCGAGGCGACGGCGCCTCTCCATCGGATGAGCTCCTTGCCGTCCAGGTCCACCTCCACGGACGCCGTGCCGCGCTGGGCGCTCACGCGCGCGATCACCCGGTGCTCCCGCCCGTTGACCAACTCGCCCGGGACAACGCGCGTCTCGTTGGCGCCGGCGCCCTTGCCGTCAATCTCCGCCAGACCGTGGTGCTTGCCCATCGCGGACAGGCACAGGCCCACCCGTCGATCGCCGACCGGAAGGTGGAGGACGATCTTCTCCTTGCCGTTAAGCCGGACCATGCGCATCTCTACCTCATAGCTGCCCCTCGGCGCGACAGGAACGATAACCGTCGCATTGCAGTTCTTCGCCTCCGACCGCGACTCGATGACCGCGCCCTTCCTTCGCCAATCGCCTCGCACCATGTGCTTCTTCACGCTGATGAGCTTCAGCAGATCGACCCAGGCACCCGCCTTGGCCAGAACGGTCCCCGGGGGGTCGGGCGACTTCCCGGTTACCGCGGTTCCGGCATTCGGTGCGCGGCCGACGACAGGAACGCACACGCGGAAGCCCTGCGGACCGCCATGCATCTCAGGCTTGACCCGCCGCCGATCCGCGGACCGGCAGCGCGCGGCGCGGTCCGTCCACCCCCCTCCCCGCACCACGCGAAACACGCCCAACTCCGCCCCGACGGGATCGACGACGTCCGCGTCCCCGTAGGCCGCCTGCCAGTCGCGGCACCACTCCCGGGCGTTGCCGTGCATGTCGTACAGCCCCCAGGCATTCGCCTCGAACGAGGCGACGGGCTTCGGGATGCCTGCGGCGCCGCCTTCGTCGCTGCACCAGCCGACCTTCCGTATCTGCTCGGGGGAGTCGCCGTTGTGGAAGGCCGTCGCCGTCCCCGCCCGGCAGGCATACTCCCACTGCGCTTCCGTCGGCAGGACCACGCCCTTGCCCGTCAGGCCCGAGAGGATCTCGCAGAAGGAGGCCGCCCCGTACCAACTGACGCTCCGCGCCGGATGGTTCGCGGTCTCAGGGCGACCGGGCTTCTTCCGCGTAACGGCCTCAAACTGCGCCTGCGTGACCTCCGTGACGCCCAGGTAGAACGGGTGGCTGATGACCACGGTATGCTGCGGCCCCTCGTCATCCTCGCGCCCGGCCTCGCCGACGGGCGAGCCCATCCGGAATGTCCCGCCCGGGATCAGCGACAGTTCCACAGCGACCCCCCCGGCCTCCAATGTGAGGCGTTCGGGCAGCCCGAGCGCGACGGCCGTCGCCTTCTGCCGCCTGCGCGCTTCGGCTGTGTCGAAGGGCCACTCCGTGAACGTCGGCGCCTTCGCCGCCGTGGCAGCGTCGACCAGCCCGGGGGGGACCGGCGCCGCCGGAGCATTCCCCATCGCATCGACGACGACGCGGAATCCCCGGTAATCGCCCTTCGTCATCGAGGAGAGCTTTCCCCGCGCAGCACTGCGGCATTCCATGGGTTTCGAATTGAACGCTCTCCCGCGGAGCGTCCGGTACGTCCCCAGGGGCGGGCCCATGGGATCGGTCTGCTCGCCTTCACTGTAGGCTGCCGCATGGAAGTCGCCGCAGAATTCCGCGACGTTGCCCAGCATGTCGTACAGGCCCCAGGGATTGGGTTTCTTCCGGGCGACCTCGTGCGTTACGTACTCGCTGTTGTCCCTGAACCAGGCATACTCCCCGAGCCTGGCTACATCGTCGCCGAAGAAGAACGCCGTCGTCGTTCCCGCGCGGCAGGCGTATTCCCACTCCGCCTCCGTCGGCAGGCGCACGGACTTGCCGGTCCGCGCCGCCAGGCGTCGGCAGAACTCGGCCGCCTCCTGCCAGCAGAGGCACTCCACCGGGCGGCGCGGGGCCTTGAACTTGCTGGAGTTCCTCCCCATCACCGCCTCGTACTGGGCCTGCGTGACCTCGGTGATGCCCAGGTAGAACGGGCGGGAGATCACCACGGGATGCTGCGGGCCTTCATCCTCATGCCGCCCGCGCTCGGTGAGGGGGGAACCCATCGTGAACGTCCCGGCAGGAATGAGCACGAGATCCATCTTCACGTCGTTGCCCAGGTCCAGCGTGAGCGACCGGGCCGCCGTGACAACCGGCCCGCCGCCGGCGCCGCCCGGGCCGATCTCGGCGATGATCTTCTTGAGCGCCACCCGCGCCCGCAGCGCCGAGACATCCTCGGCTGTGTGCAGGTCCAGGTAGCGCCCGTAGCAGTCCCGCGCGTGAGCCAGGACGTTGGCCCTCCCCGCCGGCGTCGCGCCTTCGGCGAGGCTCTGGTACCACTGTCCCAGTTCGAAGCATCCGGCTTCGGGGACCTCCTCGACGGGCGTGTTCGCCATCGGGACGTACGTGCGGAGCGCCTCGTCCGTGTCCTCCGTGAGAGCCTTGGCCGCCGCGCCGGGATCGTCGTACTCCACCACGAGCAGGCGGATCAGATTCCGCCGTGCCGCTGCGTCGGACGGGGCCTTCTTCAGCTTCTGCCGCAGGACGTCCATTCGCCGGTGAATGACCAGGCGGGCGTTGGCGGCCTTGGTCTTCGCTTCGATCTGTTTGCCGCGGTCGGACTTGGCGATCCGCCCCAGGGACATCGCGCGGCGGTACAGCAGGACGGCGTCGGACGCCTCCGCCGGGCTGGTCTTGCTGTCGGCGACGGCGATGAGCTGCGCCTGGAGGGCGTCCGCCGCCTTCTGACGCGCGGGACCGCGCGCCTTGCCGTACTGCAGATCGCAGACCTTCAGCAGCTTGGCGTTGACCTCCTCGGCCCGGTCGGGCACGAGCGTCAGCAGCGCCCGCAGCGCCGCAGCCGCCGTGGAACACCCCGACGGGTGCCCGAGCGAGAAGTCGACGGCCTTGTCCAGCAGCAGCAGGCGGAGCTGCGGCATGGTGCCGGCCTCCTCGGCCGTCTCGAAGAGCTTGGCCGCGAAGGCGGCATCGTCCTTCTTCGTCAACGTCCGCGTGACCTTACGGGCCTCGGCGCCGAAGAGGCGCTGGAAATCCCGCTCGGCGTCTGCCGCACAGACAGAACACAGCGCGCCCAGCACGACCACCCCGCACATCGTGCGCATCGCAACCATGATCCTTCTCCCAGATTCAGAAATGCCTCGAAGGTCCAGCCGAACCCTCGAGTCCCTATACCGGTACTGTACCGCGCGATAGGACCGTCGACAAGGACGCATCCGTCCCCGTTGCCAGTCCCCACGAGGGGCACCCGGGCAAGATCACCTTGAAGCTATCCGCCGCAGGGGCCGATAATGATCAGAGACGCCGCGCCGGACTTGTGCGCGGTCTGGAGACCGTTCGAGCCCTGAATACGGAACCCGTCGCGACATGATTGACTTCAACTGTCCACACTGCGGGAGAGCGTTGAGCGTACCGTCCAGCCTGGCCGGGGAACAGGAACGCTGCCCCGGCTGCAGGACGAAAGTGCCCGTCCCCCCGGAACACGAACCCGCCGCGCCGGAACCGCCCGCCCCCCCGCAGCCCGCCGAACCCGAACCGGCGATGCAGGCGCCCGGGCCGGAAGCCGAACCCAAGCCGACACGCTCGCCCGAGCCGGAACCGGCGCCGCAAGACGAGCCTGCCTCGCCGCCCGAGTCCGAGGCGCCCGAAGAGCCCCCCGCCGCGTCACGACCCCGATACTCCTCTCGCAAGCGCAAGCGCCGGAAGCGCATGCTGCTGATCGGTGGTGGCGCGATCGCTGCCGTAGCAGCCGCCGTCGTGGTCTGGCTGCTGCTGATCGGCGGCGGCGTGACCGTCCTCCGCCACGCGCGGTCCGCCTCCGTGCCGACCGCCTTCGGCCGGACCATCGACCCGTCCGCCAGGCCCTACCTGTACCTGGTCATCCGCAAGCCCGACGGGTACAAGATGTCCACCAAACCGCAATTCCGCTTCACCGGCGGCGACGGGGCGGAACTGGAATGCGTTCGCGAAATCGAGTCGGGCGACCCCGCCGTCATGTCCGTCCTGAAGACGATTCTGTCCGGCGCGTGGGCGAGAACATC
>CAZEJA010000056.1:6715-11466 GCA_964512215.1 uncultured Planctomycetaceae bacterium | reverse complement strand
CCCCGAGCGCGAGCAAGGTCCGGTTCGAGCTGTACAACCTGGCCGAGGATGGCAGGGAGGCCAGGGACGTGGCGGCCAAACACCCCGACCGCGTCCAGGCCGAGGCCGCGGCGCTGGCGACGTGGCAAGAGAGCGTGGTGCGCAGCCTCAACGGCGAAGACTATCGCTGAAGCCAGGTAACCGGTTAATCAGTTGACCGGTTAATCAGGCTCCGGTCAGGACGCCGGTATGTGGCGTTGTGCGTGTCGGGGTGTGCGTGCATGCTGTGGCGCCCGCCTCGCTGCCCCCGGCATCCTCGCGTCGCCGGGACAGGTGCACTCGCGCGCTCCGAAGCCAGTCGATGAGTCCCGATTTACCGGGGGCGGACCCGCTGGGGGCAGGTCACCCGGCCCTGCATGACGTTCCTTCCGGTCCTCGCGTTCACGCTTCCTTGAGATTCCGCTTGCACCCAGGAAGGACGTTGCTATAATAGCAACATATGAGATCTGTGCGGAAGGCCAGCGCGACCGGCAGTCATCTGCCCGCCCAGCCGAACCAGAGCCTGGCGGGGGGGCTGGCGTGCCTGCTACAGTTGGTCTCCACCGAGGAGGCGATAGGCTGTCGGCAGATGGCGCGGGAGCTGGGCATGGCCCCCACGCGGGTCAACCGCCTGCTCGGGACGCTCGCTCACCTGGGACTCGCCCGACGGACATCGGACCGCAAGTACGTCGCGGGTTCGGGCATCAACGTGTTGGCCGCCATGACGCTCCGTCGCTCGCGTCTGCTCGCCTGCGCGGCGCCGCACATCGAGGCGCTCCGGGCGGACACCGGGCTCGGCGTTGCCCTCGGCGTGCTGTGGAGAAGACACGTCTGCTACCTGTATCACGGGCCGCGGAACCGGCCCCCGCTGGCGGCCGTTACCGGCGGGAATCTCTTCCCCGCGGAGATCTCGAGCATCGGAAAGGTCCTGCTGGCGGAGCGGTCGGCGGGGGAGGTCCAGGCGCTCTACCGGGACCGGGCCGAGGACGAGGAGCCGGTCGACGTGACGGGGCTGCTGGCGGAACTGAAGCAGGTCCGCGCGCAGGGATATGCGGTGTACGAGGGGCGGTCTGTCGCGGTGGCCGTCGGGGACCCAGCCGTTGCGGGGTTGGCGCTGATGGGGGGAGCGAGGCGTCTCGGACGCGGCGTGGTGGCGAAGCTGCAGGTCGCAGCGGATGCGATCGCACAGGACATGGAATCATGAACCGGGAAGGTGAAGTCACGATGGAACGATGCGCGATGACGGTGGGTGGCGGGATGGTGGTGATGTGGGTCTTGCTGGCGATATGCGGGATATCCACCGCCGCACAGAGGCCGACGGCGCCCGCCCCGGCAGCGCCGGACGAGCCGGTGCAGTTCAGCGGGCGGTACCCGCACCTGGCGGCGTTCAACGACAACAATGAATGCGGCATCGGCGCGGTCGTGCCCTGGGCGGGGAAGCTGTGGTTCGTCACCTACGCGCCGCACGACCCCGGCGGGGGCGACGACAAGCTCTACGCGGTCGACGACGATCTGAAGCTGACCATCCGCCCGGAGAGCATCGGCGGCACGCCCGCCAACCGGATGATTCACCGCGAATCGAACCAGCTCTTCATCGGACCCTACGTCATCGACGCCCAAGGCGGCGTGCGGGTCATCCCTTACAAGACCATGTTCGGGCGTCCGACCGCCAACGCCCGCCACCTGACCGACCCGGCCAACCGGATCTACCTGTTCACAATGGAGGAGGGGCTCTACGAGGTCGACGTTCGCACACTGGATGTGACGACGATCCACGAGGACACGCACAAGGGCCGCGACAGCATGGTCCCGGGCTACCACGGCAAGGGCGCTTACAGTGCGCAAGGGCGGCTGGTCGTAGCCAACAATGGTGAGAAGGGCAGGCCGTATCCGATGATGTACGACAAGTCCGGCTGTCTGGCCGAGTGGAACGGGCGGGAGTGGAACGTCTTGGCGGAGGACCAGCACTGCGAGGTGACCGGGCCGGGGGGCATCTACGGCAACGCGAAGGAGTCGGACCCGCTCTGGGCGACCGGGTGGGACAAGCGGTCGGTCCTGCTCAAGCTGCTCGACGGGGGCAAGTGGCGCACGTTCCGCCTGCCGATCGCGGACTACTCGTACGTCGCGAGGCACGGGTGGCATACGGAATGGCCGCGGATTCGCGAGGTCGTCCCCGCCGGGAAGGGCCGACCGCCCAAGCTGCTGATGAACATGCACGGAGGGTGGTTCGACTTCCCGATCACCTTCGCGGCGACCGACACGTCGGGGATTCGACCGATCGGCACGTATCTGAAGATCACGGGCGATTACACGAACTGGAACGGGCGGCTGGTCTTCGGGTGCGACGACACGGCCAAGTCGGGCTTTTCCAGCGATCACCAGGATACGCTGAACCGCCTGAACGGGCAGTCGCAGTCGAATCTGTGGTTCACGACGTGGGACGGCCTGCGCCAAGTCGGGCAACCCGCAGGATGGGGCGGGGTCTGGCTTCGCGACGAGGTGGCGGCCGGTACGCCGTCACATCCGTACCTGTTTGGCGGGTACGCGAAGCGCGTGCTGCACTTGTCGCACGCGTCGAAGGCGCCGGTGAGGTTCACGATCGAGGTCGACCGCGCCGGGGACGGGACGTGGGCGGAGATGAAGACGGTCGCGGTCCCCGCGGGCGGGTACAAGTGCGTGCTGTTCGGCGATGACGAGCCCGGGCAGTGGGTGCGCCTCCGCACGAACCGCGACGCATCGAAAGTGACCGCGTACTTCCACTACGGCCTCAGCGCCGGCGCGAAGATCGACAGGTCGCCTTTCGCCTCCCTGCCGGATGTGGACGATCCGGGCGCCTACGACATCGGCGTCATCCGCGTGCGGGGCGCCCGCATGGGGACGCTGCATCTGGCGGCGTCCGGCGTTGGCAAGGATGGCAAGGCCGCGGAGACGGGCTACTACGAGATCGGTCCGGACATGAAGCTCCAACGCGTCGACGACGCCACGGCCCACAACTACCTGAAGACGAAAGCGAAGATCGCAGGCCCGAACTTCACGGTCGACGAGGCATCCGTGATCGTGAGCGAGGGCAAAGAGCGTTTCCGCCTGCCGAAGGGATCGGCCGCCTATGACCGGGCGTGGCCCGGCGGCTGGCCTCGCGGCGTTCGCGAGGTCGTCACCGAGCGGTCGCTCTTCAACGCGCACGGGACGTTCTACATGCTGCCGCGGACGAACTCCTCCGGCGCGCGGGGCATCAAGCCGATCTGCACGCACAACAAGCGCATCGCGGACTACTGCTCGTGGCGCGGGATGCTGGTGATCGCCGGCACGAAAGCCGGCGCGAAGGGCGACGGGCACTACGTCCCGGGCAGTGACTCCAAGGCGGGCCTGTGGTTCGGCGACATCGACGACCTGTGGAAGCTCGGCAAGCCCGTCGGCCGGGGAGGTCCGCTGAAGGACACGCCTGTGATGGCGGGCGCGGCGTCCGACCCGTACCTGATGACCGGCTACGACCGCAAGACGATGGCGCTGTCCCATGACTCCGAGCGGACCGTGCGTTTCACCGTCGAGGTCGACGTGATCCGGGATGGAACCTGGTCGGTGTACCGGGCGTTCGACGTCCCGGCCGGCAAGGCGGTCACGCACGAGTTCCCCGCCGGCTACAGCGCCCACTGGGTGCGCGTAAAGGTCGACGCCGACTGCAAGGCGACCGCATGGTTCGTCTACGAATGAGGATGTGCGGACACCGAAAGGGCTGGGCATGTTGACACGACGGGATTTCCTCGGAGTGGTTGGAGCGGGGGTGTCGTCGGCGGCGCTGCGGGCAGAGAAAAGTGCCACCGGCAGACACCCGAACTTCCTGTTCATCCTGACCGACGACCAGCGATTCGATGCGATGGGGTGTTCGGGCAACCGCCTGATCCGCACGCCGCACATCGATGCGCTCGCGGCTCGGGGCGTGCGATTCGACAACGCGTTCGTGACGCTGTCGATCTGCAGCCCGTCGCGGGCCGCCTGCCTGACCGGGCGGTACGGCAGCGCCAATGGCGTGACCACGCTCGGGCAGACCGTCAACAAAGCAAGCAGGACCTTCGCGCAGATTCTCAAGAAGGCCGGATACCGGACCGGTCTGGCGGGCAAGTGGCACCTGAAGAACAAGCCCGAGTCGCTGGGGTTCGACTTCGCCAGCTACTTCACCTCCAACGGACCGCAGTACAACCGCAAGGCGATCGAGGCCGGCCGGAAGACGACCGCCCGCGGATACGTCGAAGACTACAACGCGGACCAGTCGATCCGCTTCCTGACCGAGGCCGCCAAGTCGGGCGAGCCGTTCGTCCTGTTCCACTGCACGCAGGTGCCGCACATGACGCCGAAGTTCGACTGGACGGCGAAGGAGGAGATGCTCGCGACGTACGAGCAGAGCAAGATGCCCGTGCCCGAGACGTGGCGGGACGACCTGTCGGGCAAGCCGCCGTACCTGAAGACCGCCCGCAGCCGAACCAAGGCGCGGACGTACGGGTATGACAAGGCCGAGAGCATCCAGCGCCACTGCCGGAACTACTACGCGTCGATCACCGAGATGGATGCGACGCTGGGGCGCGTGCTGGCGGCGCTGGACAAGTTGGGGCTCCGCGAGAACACGTGGGTGCTGCTGATGGGCGACAACGGATGGTTCATGGGCGAGCACGGTTTCACCAGCAAGGTCCTGCCCTACGAGGAATCCATGCGCGTGCCGATGATCGTCGCCGGTCCCG
>CAZEJA010000056.1:0-6705 GCA_964512215.1 uncultured Planctomycetaceae bacterium | reverse complement strand
ATGTGGATCGAGGCACCGCCGCCCGAGTGGACGAGCGTCTCGTGCTTAATGTCGATCTGGCGCCGACGATGCTGGACCTCGCGGGCCTGTCCGTACCCGAGTCCATGCACGGCCGCAGCCTCGTTCCGCTGCTCAAGGGAAAGAAGACCGACTGGCGGAAGAGCATGCTCTACGAAGCCCCGACACCGTCCCTCGGAAGTTGGCCGCTGTTTGCGGTGCGCACCCAACGCTGGAAGTACATCCGGACCTTCGACATCAAGAATCGCGCGAAGCTGGCCTTCGAGGAACTCTACGACCTGAAGGCCGACCCCGCCGAGATGCGCAACCTGGCCGACCAGGCGGAATACGCCACACTCCAACGCCAACTCGCCGAGGAACTTCAGCGTCTGAGGCGAGCGATCGGGTCTCAGGGAACAGGGAGCAGCCCGAAGGGCTGACAGAATACAGCCCGGGGCAACGCCCCGTTGGAGAGAATGTGTAAACGATGTTCCCGGATCCAAGCGCAACCCATGCTCCCGGTTGCACACTCTCCCGGCCTTTCAGGCCGGAAAACCTGCGCTGCGTCACTTCGCTGCGAAGCAGACGACATGCCCGTCCTGAAGGGCTTATGTCTTCTTTTTCGGCTTCCTGCCGGCGGGCTTCGACGCGGGGACCACGGCGCCGACTTCCTTCCGCCAGGCCTTCAGCATGGCGTGGAGTTCCTTCGTCTTGTCGGGGTGGGACGTCGCGAGGTCTTTGGTCTCGCTGAGATCGTCGGCCAGGTTGAACAGCTCCACGCGTTTCTCGCCGTACCATTCGATGAGCTTCCAGTCGCCCGCCCGCACGGCTGCACTGGGAATGCTGCCGCTGCCGTGGTTGTGCGGGTAATGCCAGAAGATCGCCTTGCGCTTCAGAGACGTTCCGCCCTTCAGCAGCGGGACCATGCTCGCGCCGTCGACGTGCTGGGTCGGTCTGAGCGGCAGGCCGGCCATCTCGAGCATCGTCGGGTAGAAGTCCGTGCTGGTCACGGGCACGCTGCACGTGGAAGACGGCTTCGTTACGCCCGGCCACTTGATGATCATCGGCTCGCGGATGCCGCCTTCGTAGACCCAGCCCTTGCCCGCCCGCAGGGGCAGGTTGCAGGTGGGGGCGCCCTTGCCGCCCTGGATCCGCCGGTTGAGCAGTGTCGAGAGCCCGCCATTGTCGGACATGAAGATAACGGCCGTGCGGTCGGCGATGCCCAACGCATCGAGTTTCCTCGTGATCTTCCCGACGCTGTCGTCGACGCTCTCGACCATCGCCGCGAAGACCGGGTTGTCCTGGACCAGGTCGGTCATCGCGCGAGGGCTCTCGGTGCGGGTGGTCGCCTTGGGCTTGGGCAGCTTGGCCGCTTTGGCGCGGTACTTCTCGACGACCTCCTCCTTCGCCTGCAGCGGCGTGTGGACCGAGTAGTGCGACAGGTACAGCAGGAAGGGCTTGTCCTTGTGGGCGTCGAGGAACTTGACCGACTCGTCGGTCAGGCGATCGGTGAGGCTCTCGCCATCGGGGCCGTCGGAGAGCTGACCGTTCTTGTAGGGGCTGAAGTAGCCGCCGCGCGGCGAGCCCGTATCGTTGCCGCCGACGTTGAAGTCGAAGCCCTGCTTATCCGGCCAGGGCTTGCCGATGTGCCACTTGCCCGCGAAGAAGGTGGTGTATCCCGCCTCCTTCAGCGCCCTGGCGATCGTGACTTCCCCCTTGGGCAAGGGTTTCGAGCCGAAGTTGGTGATCTTCAGGCGCGCGGGGTACTTGCCCGCCATGATGCTCGCCCGCGTCGGGCTGCAGACGGGGCAGGCCGCGTAGGCGTCGGTGAACCGCATGCCCTGCGCCGCGAGGCGGTCGATGTTCGGCGTCTCGTAAAACGTGCTGCCGAAGCAGCCCACGTCGGTCCAGCCCAGGTCGTCGATCAGGAAGAACACGAAGTTCAGCTTGTCCTTCTTCGGAGCGGCCGCTGCTCGCAGGGCTCCGGGGGCCATCGCGCCCGCTGCCGCGGCGCCGAGCGATCGGAGGAACGTCCGTCGATTCATCATGCATCTCCTTGTGAGGACTGTGTTTCCGGGGCTATGGCTTGGCCGGGCGCTGCCGGTCTCGCTTGGGCTTCTTCTTCGGAATCGTCGCGGGCGCGACCCCCGGCGGGATGGGCTGCGCCGTCGCGCCGGTGGCGACGTCCTTCTTCCAGGCTTCGAGGGCCGCCTCCATCTGCCGCGTCCGGTCGGCGTGCTGGTCGGCGACGTTCGTCATCTCGCCCAGATCAGCTTTCAGATCATACAGCTCGGATGTCTTGCCGGCCTTGACGAGCTTCCAGTGCCCGTCCCGCATCGCCTCGCCGCGCCAGAAGAGCTTGCGACGCCCGAGCGGCTTGCCCTTGAGCATGTGTGCCGCAAGGCTGATTCCGTCGAGCTTGTGCCCGGCAGGCACCGACGCACCCGCGAGTTCCAGCATGGTGGGCATGAGGTCGATACTGATGCTCAGGTCCTTGCTGACCGTGCCGGGTTTGATCCTGCCCGGCCACCACGCGACGGCCGGCTCGCGGTGCCCGCCCTCATACACTGAACCTTTCCTGCCCCGCAGCGGACCGGCCGACCCGCCATTGCGCGGCCCGTTGTCCGAGAAGAAGAAGATCAGCGTGTTCTCCGCCAGGCCAAGCTGCTTGACCTTCGCGCGGATCTCGCCAATCCCCTTATCCATCGCCTTCATCATCAAGGCGTACGTTTCCTTGAGGGGGCGTTTCTCACGCTTGCCCCTGGCCGCCTCGGGCCCGCGCTGGGCTGGGTCGCCGGGCGCCTGGTCGGGCGAGTGCACCGCCTCGTGCGCGACGTACAGGCAGAACGGGCGGTCCCTGTTGTCCTCGATGAACTTCACCGCGTGCTTCGTGATCAGGTACGTGCAGTAGCCTTCCTCCTTGACGTGCTCCAGCCCGTCCCACCAGTCGTACACGCCCATGCGGTCGTAGTGCGACACGTAGTCGATGTTCCCGCTGACGTACCCGCGGAACCGGTCGAAGCCGTGGTGCATCGGGTTGAATTTCTTGCTGTATCCCAGGTGCCACTTGCCCATCAGGCCCGACGTGTACCCGGCATCCTTGAGCGGCTCCGGGAAGGTGACCTCGCTGGGGAACAGCCCCGTGTGGTGGGCGGCGACTTTCGGATCGGCGTTGACCACGCCCGGGATGCCCGCCCGTTCCTGGTAGCGTCCGGTCATCAGCCCCGCGCGCGTGGGGCTGCAGACGGCGCCGCTGGAGTGGAAGTCGGTGAACTTCAGTCCCTCGGCTGCCAGACGGTCCAGGTTCGGCGTGTCGATCCAGCCGTCGTAGCAGCCGGCGTCGCCATAGCCCATGTCGTCGGCGAGGATGATGATGAAGTTCGGCTTGCGAGTCTTCGCGGGGGTCGGCTTCGCCGCCGCGCGGAGCGATGTTGGTGCGGCTACCGCGGCTGCACCCAAGCCCAACGCTCGCAGGAATCCGCGCCGTGTCCGGTTCTGGTTCATCGTATCTTCCTTCATGAACATGTGTTAGCGTCCGAGAATCTCGTCGATCTGTCGCATCTGCTCGTCGCTCAGCGGTCCGAAGTCGGCGGCCGCGACGTTCTCCTCGACCTGGGCGACCGTCTTGAAACCGGGGATCGGCAGCGTCTTTTCACTGCGTGCGAGAAGCCAGGCCAGCGCGCCCTGGGCGAGCGTTCGCCCGCCGGAGGTCAGGACCTCCCGCACGTCCTCGAGCGTGCGGAGCTGGTCCGCCTTCTCGCCTTCGTGGAAGTTCCACCCGTGGCGCACGTCGTCGTCGGGCAGCGTCGAGTCGGCGTTGAACTTGCCCGTCAGCAGCCCCATCGCCAGCGGCCCGCGGTTGAGGCTGGCCAGGTCGTTCGCCTCGCAGACCGCCAGCGTCTCGGCGTTGCCCTCGAAGAGATTCAGCTTCTGCTGGACGGCCGTGCAGTGCTCGCCCTCGGCGAAGAACGCCGCCCGTTCGGGACTGTCCGTGCTCCAGCCGTAGGATCGGACCTTGCCCGTTGCGACGAGTTCCTCAAAAACGTCGCGCACGACGGCCGCCTCACCGAGGTCGTGCCCGTTGAGGTGGAACTGGTAGAGGTCGATGCGGTCGGTCTGCAGGCGTCGCAGGCTGGCGTCGCAGCAGGCGCGGATGTACTCGGGCTCCGCTCGCGGGCCCGTCGCCTTCGTCGTGCCCTCCTCGAACGAGTGCCCGACCTTGGTGGCGATGACGATCTCGTCCCGCCGCTCGCCCAACGCCGCCGCCACGAGCGTCTCGCTGTGACCGGCCCCGTAGATGTCCGCGGTGTCGAACAGCGTCACGCCGAGGTCCGCCGCGCGTCGCAGGGCGCGGATCGACTCGTCGTCGTCCACCTTGCCCCAGCCGATGGGCTTGTCACCGCTGAACAGCGGTCCGCCGATGGCCCAGCAGCCCATCCCGATCGCACTGACCTCGATGCCGCTCCGCCCGAGTGTTCTCATCAGCATGGGTAGCTGTCCTTTCCGAACTTTTCCACGACCAATCCGTCTGTTGGGGGAACCGGTATCATGCCATTGTCGCTTGACGCTCGCAAGGGCCGCCCCGCTGCCGGGCAGCAAAATGGGGACAGGCACGTGCTCGGCCTTCGGCCTGCGCCGAGCCAGTCCCCATTTTGCTCGATCGCCCCCCGTCCCTTGCAAGGCCCGCCCGGTCCCGGATATGGTACGGGCATGAACGCGGGCGGACGGAGGAAGATCCTGTATGGGGTGCACGGGTATGGGCGGGGACACGCCGCCCGCGCGCAGGCGATCCTGCCCGAGCTGGTCGAGCGATATGACGTGCGGGTGCTGGCTGGGGATGAGGCGTACGATCAACTGCACCGGGATTACTCCGTGATGCGCATTCCGACGCTGCGGTACTACCACGATACCCAGGGACGCCGTTCGACACGGCGGACGATCACCCGCAACATCCCCGCCGTGGCAGACCTGCTGCTCGCCGGACCGATCACGCAGATGGTCCGCGGCGAGATGGATCGGTTCGGTCCCGACGTGGTCCTGTCGGACTCGGAGGGTTGGACCCACCGCGCTGCCAAGGCGCTGCGCATTCCGCGGATCAGCTTCGACCACTACGGCATCCTCGTGCACTGCGATCTGGAGATGCCGCGATGGGACCGCCTGATCCTGCGGATGGAGTCGCTGTTCTATCGCTTCCTCGTGCCCGCCGCCCAGCGGACGATCGTGGCGGCGTTCTACGACGGACACCCCCGACATGACGGTGTCCGCGTCGTCGGGGCGATCCTGCGGAAAGAAGCCCGGGAGACGAAGCCTTCGCCCGGCGAGCACCTGCTGGCGTACTTCAGCAACGCGTCGGTGAACTTCACGCCGGAGGCCGAGCAGGCGCTGCGGTCGCTGGATTGTCCGGTGAAGGTCTACGGGCCCAGCCGCGACGCCGCGGAGGGCAACCTGCAGTTCCGCCCGACTGCGAATCGGCCGTTCCTGGACGACCTCGCCTCCTGCCGGGCGGTGCTGGCCACTTCGGGCAACCAACTCATTTCCGAGGCGATCCACTTCGGCAAGCCCATGCTGCTGATGCCCGAGCAGTCGTTGGAGCAGCGCCTCAACGCGCAGATCGTGACGCGCTGGCGGATCGGCATGCAGACCCGCCCGCAGCGCGTGACGGGCGAGCTGCTGCGGACGTTCCTGGATCGGTGTGACGAGTTCGCCGCGAATATCCCGGCGCATCGGCGCGACGGGCTGACCGAGGCGGTGGCGGCCATCGACGGGGCGGTGGATGAACTCGCCCCGCGGGAAGGGGGGAGTTGACCGTGCTGCGCCTGATCGCGTGCGACTGGAACGGGACGCTCTTCCGCGACAAGCTGGAGGAGGCGTTCTTCATCCGGTTCTGTCAGGAGACGTTCTTCCGCGCGGTGCGACGGATGCAGATCGGGCGGGTCGCGTCGCTGGGGTTCATGGCGCTGCGGTGCTACCGCCGCTACTTCGCGGCCAAGCTGTTTCCCGCTCACGCACCGAAGTACATCGGCAAGACGGTCGACGTGATCAACGAGAAGGTCTTCCGCGGCACGCCGCGCGGAGAGATGGATGCCTACGTGGCTGCGTACGCCCGGCGCATTCAGCCGCGTCTGGAGCGGCGCCTGCTGGACCCGCTGCGGCGGGCGCGGGAGGAGTTCGGCATTCCATTGGGAATCGTCTCGCTGGGCTGTCGCCCCGGCATCGCGGCCGCTCTTGAGGTCGCGGGATGTCCGTTCGATTTCGTGCTGGCCAACGACTTCGAGATGGACGGCGACACCGTTGAGGGCTTCCGCTTCGAGATCAACGAGAACAAGGCCGACGTGCTGGGGGATTACTTGGCTGACCAGGACATTGATCCCGCCGACGTGATGTACATCGGCGACAGCCCGCAGGACGAGGGCTGCCTGCAGTTGGTGGACATGCCCGTGCTGAGCTTCTGGGCGACGGACGAGCACAAGCGCCAGTTCGCCCGCGACCACAAGGCCTTCGTGCCTAGAACCGTTGCCGACTTCGAGCAGTATCTGCTCTCAGTGGCGCCGCGGTAGGTCGCAAGGAGATGCAGCGGATGACAAGATCGACAGGTGTCTTGTGGTTGCTGGCTCTGACGAGCGCGGTTCCCTGCGTCTCAGACGAGCAGGGGGGCTGGCAGCGCGTGAAGGGCGACCAGTACACCGAGTTCCTGCGCATGCTCCGTGA
>CAZEJA010000055.1:0-11566 GCA_964512215.1 uncultured Planctomycetaceae bacterium | reverse complement strand
GCTACGAAATTCCTCCGCCCGCCCCGCGCCACGGTTTTGCTCCGCCCTTTACACTTCGCCGGGCTGCCGGGCGTCTGCTTTCCCCGCAACAGCGTCTTCCGGACTAACATTCTCCATCTCGGCAGCCAGGATGTAAAGCGTGTTGGACAGTTCCTCAAGCTGTGCGCCGGTGTAATCCTCCGTGCGTTCGACCAGGTAGGCGATGTCGGCGTCGGCCAGCACGGAGTGCTGGAGTTTCCGTTCCAGCATCTTGCGGCGCAAAGGTGGGTTCATTGCCTCGAAGGTCACGATGCGGTCGAACCGGCCGGGGCGATTGCGGAGGGCCTTCTCGATCACTTCCAGCCGGTTGGTCGTAGCGATCGTCACGATGTCCTCGTTCTCGCCGGCCCCGTCCAGTTGCACCATCAACTCCCCCAGGCCCACCCCGCGGTTGTGTTCCCGCTCCTCGCCGAAGAGGTCCAAGTCCTCCAGGAACAGCACCGTGGGGGCCACGAAGCGCGCCAGGGTCATGATCTCATCGAAAGAGGCCGCGCGGCCGATGTGCCGGGGTGCGACCCACAGGAAGGACACACCCAGCGTGTCGGCCAGGACTTTGCCCAGCAGCGTCTTGCCTGTCCCCGGCGGCCCCGCGAAGATGAGCCCTCGCCTGGCTTTGACACCCATGGCGCGTAATCGCTCGGAGTTCCGCAGGAACTCCTCCACGTGCGTGCGGACCGTCTGTCGAGCGACCTCCGGCAGGAGGATGTCATCCCACGTGTACTTGCGCTGCCGCTCGATCATCTTCCCGTCGGCGAAGAACGACCGGCCACGCAGGTAGCTATTCTTCCGGGCAAACTCCTTCCACGCCTCCCAGAATGTGGTCGAACCCCGGTTGGAGCGCACGGCGACAGAAACGCTCCCACTCGCGCCATATTCACACGGCTCAGCCGAGACCACGACCCGCTCATTCGGGAAGTGGACGAACAGGAGCCCGCACCGAAGGAACTGCCGCGTATCTCCATCCACAATGATGCTCGTCTGGATTGGATTGAGGACATCGTCAGCACGCGGGTCCAGGCGGGGTGCGAAGCAGGTCTGCCCGTCGCGCTGCTCAATGAACGCCTGCAGGCACTCCAGCATCAGGTTCGCCATGATCTCCCCAAGGTCGTGCTCGACCTTCTCGTAGTCTTCCAAGCCAAGGAAGACGGCCGCCGCTCGACGGCCGGTTGCGCCGATGAGTGACCTCGCCACCATCTCGGCGGCCTGGAGGGCCTCGGGCGTCAGATCGGGGTGGATGAGGCTGCACGTGGACGTCGTGCCTTCGGTGTGTCCCGGATGTCGAGGAAACCCATGCCGTCTCATTGTTTCTTGCCTCCACTGCTCTTGGGGGAAGTTCGTTTCTTGCCGTATCGCTCGACGATGCCGACGGCCTGTTCGGCCACCAGGTCCTTCAGTTCCTTGGGGCGGACCACCTTGGCCTCGGCGCCCCAGCTCAGCACCCACGGCCAGATGTCGTCCAGGTGCGAAACCGTCACCTCGAACCGCAGCCGCCCCCGGGGGAGTTCCTTCAGTTCCTGCTGTGGGTGCCACTGACGCTCGCGGACGAGCTGGGCGGCGATGCCCGAGAACTCAATCGCGCACCGATAGCGTCGGGCCGTCTCGTGGACACCGAACGTCTCTTCGAAGTAGGCCTTCGCATCAAATCCCGCCATCTCATAGTCGAACGCCACGCCCGTTCGCTGGGCGCTGACCATCCGCGAGACGTTGAACATCGGGACGTGGCCGCTACGGTGTTCCCGTCCGACCAGGTACCATGCCCCGCGGGTCTGACGCAGCACGTACGGATCGATCGTGTATTGCTTTGCCTTCCTGGCGTGTAGGGGCTTGTAGCGGATACGCAGGGCCTCGTTGTCACGGATGGCTGTGCCGGCGGTCTCCAGGATCGCCGGATCGATCAAGGACACGGCGCTTGTGTCGAAACTGACCCGAGGCAGCAGCTCCTGCGGCGCGACCTCGATACGGTCGGGCAGGGAAGCGACCATGCGGTCGAAGACTCGCTGGAGCCTCCCGGCCCATGGCGTGCCGGCGTAGGCCTCCAGGGCTTTCTCGGCAACCAGCAGGGCAAACAACTCCCCCTCGGTGATGCGGACGGTGGGCATGATCCAGTTGGGCTCGGTGTAGACGTAGCCCTTCCTCTCGGGGTTGTACTCAACGGGGGCCCCGAGGTCGTACCGCAGGAAGTCCACGTCGCGCAGGACCGTCCGGCGGCTGACCTCCAGCTCTTCGGCCAGTTCCCGGCAGTTCGGCGATCTTCCGGACCGGATCTGTTGGTCGATCAGCAGTACGTGCCGCCAGCGGACGCGGAACTTCGAATAGGTGACGCCGTGCCCGGGTGATTTGGTCTTTCGCGAAACGTCTGTCTTACGGGACATCATTGGCTTCCTTCTGAATACAACATCCAATGCTCACGTGAAGGATAGGGCAGGGGTATGACAGGTGTTGTCATACCCACAAGAATTATCCGGAACAAGTCGGACTCCGGACAAGACTTCTGGCGAGGAAATGGACAGATCGCTACAATCACGACACTTGCCGCACACTTGAATTCGGGGCAACACATGAGTGACACGGGTACGTCAACCGCTGCGGAGCTGAGGAAACGCTTCAAGGAGATCCCGCAGGAACAGCGGGACGCGAATCAGGCATTCAGTGTCCGCGTAAGGGGACCGTCTCTCACGACAGCCGTGGCGTCACGACAGAAAGTCAGGTCTGCGTCGTGAACATGAAAGGGGACCTGAAACGAGGCGACCGTTTCGAGGTCGTGTTCCCGGCTGAGATCGCCCCGCAGGGCAAGCTCCCGGATGCGAAATTCACCATCGTCGGATACAAGCAGGTTGCCGGCAGGTACCAGGCCACCTGCGTCGCGGAGGCATCGGATGCCAATCTGCGCGTAGCCGCGGCCGCGACGGGCACACAGGCACGAACGCTGGCGGACGTGGAGGCTGTCGAACTCCCCCGTCCGAAGCGTTCCAAACCGTCCCGTCGCGGGGGCGGAAGGCCGGGAGGTCAATCCGGGCAGAGCACGCCTGGCGGCAGCGCCGAGGCGCCCTGACGCGAGTCGCCCGGTCTGGGGTGCAGGGGCCCGCGAGGCCGGGAACGGGGGCTGGCCACTGGACATTGGGGGCTTGGGCATTCCGCCGCCTCGCCGGTCGAGCCGTTGACTTTGCGGCGCTGCGTCGCGACAATGACGGCCGCTTGTGGTTTTCCCGTCCGGAGTGCCGGCTGTGCCCGAAGACACTGCACAACTCGATGCGATCCTCCCGCTGATCGAGCGCAAGGACTTCGCCGCGATCAAGGCGATGGCGGTGGATCTGGAGATCCACGACCTGGCGGATCTGCTGCGCGAACTCGAGGGCGAGTCGGTGGCCGTCGTGTTCCGCCTGCTGCCGCAGGATATCGCCGCGGAGATCTTCGGCGATCTCGAACTCGAGCAGCAGGAGGAGCTGCTCACGACGCTGTCGAACGAGAGCGTCGCGACGATCCTCAACGAGATGCCCCCGGACGACCGGACCGAGTTGCTGGAGGAACTGCCCGGACGGATGGCGCAGCGCCTGCTGACGAACCTCAAGGGCGACGAGTTGAAGACCGCCCGCAGCCTGCTGGCGTATCCCGAGGACAGCATCGGGCGGTTGATGACGCCCGAGTACGTCGCGGTCCGCTCGGACTGGACGGTGGAGAAGGTCTTCCGCCACATCCGCCGCATCGCGGAGTCGCGCGAGACGTTCAACATCATCTACGTCGTCGACGACAAGTGGAAGCTGCTGGACGAGATCCCGCTGGAGACGCTGATCCTGGCCGAGCCCGAGCAGGAAGTGGCCGAGCTGATGGACCAGCAGGCGGCGAGCCTGACGGCGAGCGAAGACCAGGAAGAAGCGATCGAGGTCTTCAAGAAGTACGACGCGATCGCGCTGCCCGTGGTCAACAACCAGGGCGTGCTGGTGGGCATCGTCACACACGACGACGTGCTGGACCTGGCCGAAGAGGAGAACACCGAGGACTTCCAGCGGATGGCCGGCATGGAGCCGCTGGAGTACAGCTACTTCGGCACGGGCTTCTGGGGGATGCTCTCCAAGCGCCTGCCGTGGCTGGTGCTGCTGCTGGGGGCGCAGATGCTGACGACCGTGGCGCTGATTGGCTTTGATCGCCTGGCGGAGTTCGCGATCCTCGTCGTGTTCATGCCTCTGATCAACTCGCCCGCGGGCAACACCGGCTCGCAGATGGCTGGGCTGATGATCCGCGGACTGGCGGTGGCGGAACTGGACCTCGACGACTGGGCACGCGTGCTCGGACGCGAGCTGCTCCGCGGGCTGGCGCTGGGGGTGTGCGTGGCGGCTGTCGGGTTCGGCGCGGTGCTGCTGTTCGGGCGACCCGTTTCGATGGCCGTGTGGGTCGCGATGGCCATCGCGGTGGCCGTCACGTTCGCGAACCTGATCGGCTCGATGCTGCCGTTCTTCTTCAAGCGCGTGGGCCTGGACCCGGCCGTCACGTCGGGCCCGTTCATCGCCTCGCTCATGGACGTCTCGGGCATCCTGATCTACTTCACCATCGCCACGGCCGTGCTCGCCGCGACGAGTTGAACGCACCGCAGAGGCCGACCGCACGGGGGATTTCTCGTTTCATTTCCGGATTTCCTGCGGTACAACTACAAGCTCGCGAGGACGCCGAAATTCCGGGCGTCCGCGTGCGTTGGATCGGGTGATCGGACCCAAGGAGAGCATGCAGATGACCCAGGCAGCGAAACAGCCGGCGGATTTGCGGATCATCGAGAATCTCAACAAGGCCAAGGCGACGATGCTGGCCGAGCTGCACAAGGTCATCATCGGGCAGGACGCCGTCATCGAACTGCTGATGCAGGCGATGCTCTCCCGCGGGCACTGCCTGCTCGTCGGCGTGCCCGGGCTGGCCAAGACGCTCATGATCTCCACGCTGGCGGACGTGCTCAAGCTGTCGTTCAACCGCATCCAGTTCACGCCCGACCTGATGCCCTCCGACATCACCGGCACGGACATCATCGAGGAAGACCTCACCACCGGCCGCCGGGCGTTCCGGTTCGTCAAGGGCCCGGTCTTCGCGAACATCATTCTCGCCGACGAGATCAACCGCACACCGCCCAAGACGCAGGCGGCCCTGCTGCAGGCGATGCAGGAGTACCACGTGACGGCCGGGGGCAACAGCTACGCCCTGGACCTGCCGTTCTTCGTGCTGGCCACGCAGAACCCCATCGAGCAGGAGGGCACCTACCCGCTGCCCGAGGCGCAGCTCGACCGGTTCATGTTCATGATCACGGTGGACTACCCCACGCGGGACGAGGAGCGCCTGATCGTCAAGACGACGACGATGGACGTCAAGGGCGAGCCCGAGGCCGTCCTGTCCGGCGAGGACATTCTGGCGCTGCAGCGGATCGTGCGGAAGATCCCCGTCAGCCAGCACGTGGTGGACTACGCGGTGAACCTGACGCGCGCGACGCGCCCGAACGACGGGACCGCGCCGGATTTCGTGAAGAACTACCTGACGTGGGGCGCCGGACCTCGTTCGGCGCAGTACCTGGTCCTGGGCGCCAAGAGCCGCGCCCTGCTGCACGGGCGGTTCAACGTGTCGGCCGAGGACGTCCGCGCCGTCGCCGCGCCGGTGATGCGGCACCGCATGTTCACGAACTTCAACGCCGACGCCGAGGGCATCACGCCCGACAACGTCGTCGAGATGCTCATCCAGGCCGTCCCCGAACCCAAGCCGGACGAGTACGCCAAGGGCACGCAGGCCCCCAAGGCCCCCGCGGTTCCCAAGGGCCCGCCGCCGGCGACCATGCAGGCGAAGCCCATCGCCGCCACGGAAGCTCCCGCGCCGAAGCAGGCCCCCGCCAAGGCCGCTGCGCCTCCGGCGCCGAAACCCGCGCCGAAGGCCGCCGCACCAAAGGCGGACCCGCCGGCCAAGCCCGACGCGAAGCCCGACGCGTGACGTTCCGGGCAGGAAACAGGGCGGAATCAAGAGGAGCCCCATCCATGCGCCGCATCTCGGTCGTCCTGCTGTTGGTTTCCACGAGCGCCGTCGGCGCCGCCGATCCCGCTGCGCCCGACGCGGCGGCGTGGCTCACCGGGGCGTTGGAGGATGCCAAGACCGGCGACATCGTGCTGGCGGCGCTGCGGGCGACGGGCGACAAGCAGCTCACGCCCCTGTTCATCGCGGTCTCGCGCAGCGGCGAGAAGCGGAGGCGCCTCTTCGCGGTAACCATGCTGCGCGAGTTCTGCCCCGGCGAGGCCCCGGCGGTGTTGGCCGAGCGGCTGGCCAAGGACACGTCAATGGCCGTCCGCACCGAAGCGCTGGTGCACTTGCAGCGACTCGGCGCGGCGACGCCCGAGCATCTGACGGCCGCCCTGGCGGTCGACGACGAGAAAGTCCAGTGCCTCGCCGCCCGCGGGCTCGTCCAGTGCGGGCGGGCCGAGCAGGCGACGGCCGTGCTGCGGCGGCTCGTGGGTTCCAAGGACGCCGTCACGGCGACGACGGCGCGGGTGGCGCTGCTGGCGACCGGGGATTCGGCGCAGGAACCGATCCTGCGGGACGCCTTCCGGGATGCGAAGACGACCGACGCGGTCATCAGTTTCGCGATGGAGCAGATCGCTACGGAGAAGGTGACGGCCGCGGTAGAACTGGTGGGGCAGGTCGCGTGGTCCGAGCGGCGCGAGGCGGTGCGGATGCGGGCGTTCAAGACGCTCTCGGCCATCTCGCCCAAAGCGGCCGCCGCGATCGTCGGGGCGCTTCGCAGTTCCGACAAGACGCTTTTCCGCGTCTACCTGCTCGAGACACTGTCGAGTCGCGACGACAGCCGCCCGCACCTGACGAAGCTGGCCGAAGGCACGGACAGCGTCGCGGCCTTGGCGCGGTTCGAGCTGGCCCGCCCGGCGGGGGGGGCGGCCGCGACGGAGGCGGCCCGCGGCGTGCTGAAGGTCGGGCACCCGGTGATGCTGGATTACATCCTGGACCGCGCCCGCAAGGACATCGACGCCCGCAAGGCGGCGGCCGACTTCTACACGCCCGTGCTCGCGGAGATGATCCGCCTGGCCGAACCGAAGCCGCGCCAGATGGACGCCTCGCACTACCGCGCCGCCCAGGCGGCGACGCTGCTGGCCGACCTGGGCACCCCGGCGGCCGTCGGGACGCTCAAGCAACTCCTGACGGGGCGATACGACGCCGTCAAGCGGTCCATCGGGGCGGGGCTGATCCGGGCGAAAAATCGCGCCGCCTGCGAACCCGCCCGGGCGCTGCTGACCAGCCCGTACGAGGAACTCGCCTCCGACGCGGCGCTGACGCTCGGGCGCTTCGGCGATCCGACCGCCACCGTGCCGCTCCGCCGTGTGCTGGCCGCCGAGCAGCGACATCGCACCGAGATGGTCGCCCTGGCTGCGTGGTACCTGCTCACGATCGACGGCCGAGCCGCCGAGACGGTCAAGGCCCTCGCCGCCAAGGTCCGCTGACGCCGGGCGCGGGCAATCGGCAACGGGCGGGTGCCGTGGGCTGCGGCCGACAGGCCGCAACCACGTGGCGCGGCGGGGGAGTCAGCGTGGTTGCTGCGCTACGCTCCGCAGCCCACGGCGCCCGCTCGAGCGTAGGACCCGCTGTGTTCTCGGCTTTCGTGTATAATAGAGCACCGGCGCAACCCTGCGCCGATGGATGAATGCAACTCAGGCGCCGCGTCGAACAAGTCGGGAGCGGAACGATGAAACACGCGCAGCTTGTCCTGTCGCTGGTCTTGGGGGCCTTGCTGGTGGCCGGGTGCGGCGACAGCGAGGGCGGCGAGCCGAAGATCGAGAAGGTCCGCAAGCCTGCCGTCGCGGGGGCGTTCTATCCGGGCGACAAGGAAGCCCTCTCCAAGGCCGTCGACGGTCTGCTGGCCCAGACGAAGTCGGCGAACCTGCCCAACATCCGCGCCCTGATCTGCCCGCACGCGGGGTACCGCTACTCCGGGCTGACGGCCGCGGTGGGGTACAAGCAGCTTGCCGGTCGGGACCTCACGACGGCCGTCGTGCTCGCGCCCAGTCACACCGCGGCGTTCGCGGGCGCGTCCGTTCCGGATGTGGATGCCTACGAAACGCCGCTGGGCCTCGTCGTGCTCTCGCCGGAAGCCAAGCGCCTCGCCACCCGCAAGCCCTTCGCGACGAACCCCGCCGTGCGCCTGCAGCGCCCGCAGTGGGGGCGGGCCCTCGCCGAGGACGAGACCGCCACACCGCACACGTGGGAGCACTCGCTGGAGGTCCACCTGCCGTTCCTGCAGAAGGTGCTCAAGGACGTCAAGCTCGTCCCGGCCGTGCTGAGTCAGATCGACCCCGCGGCGGCGGCGAAGGCGCTGTTGCCGCTGCTGAACGACAAGACCGTCGTGATCGCGTCGACCGACCTGAGCCATTACCAGTCCTACGACACGGCCCGGAGGATGGACTCCGCCTGCGTCTCGGCGATTCTGAAGCTGGACGTGACGGGGATCGGCCCCGACAGCGCGTGCGGGCGGGGGCCGGTGCTGACGGTGATGCACCTGGCGCGGGCGAAGGGATGGAAGCCGATCCTGCTGGACTACCGCAACAGCGGCGACACGGCGGGAGACAAGTCGCGCGTCGTGGGCTACGCCTCCATCGCCTTCTACGAACCGGCGCCTGTTGCAGCCGTCAAGGCGGAGTTCAGCGCCGCCGAGCGGAAGACGCTGCTGGACCTCGCCCGCAAGACGGTGACCGCGGCGGTGACGAACAAGCCCCTGCCCGCCCTGGACCCGAAGACGCTCCCCGAGAAGTTCCGCCCCGCGCGGGGCTGCTTCGTGACGCTCAACAAGAAGGGGCAGCTGCGCGGGTGCATCGGGTACATCTTCCCGCACAAGCCGCTTCACCAGGCGGTGATCGACAACGCCGTCAACGCCGCCCTGCGCGATGGTCGCTTCAAGCCCGTCGCCCCCGAGGAACTCAAGGACATCGAGGTCGAGATCAGCATCCTGACCGTTCCCGCCGAACTGACGTTCTCCTCGCCGAAGGACCTGCTCGCGAAGCTCCGCCCGAATGTCGACGGCGTGGTGCTGAAGTTCGCCCGGGGGCGCCAGTCCACGTACCTGCCGCAGGTCTGGGGCCAGATTCCGGGCAAGCAGCAGTTCCTCAGCAACCTGTCGGCCAAGGCGGGCATGCCCGCGGATGCGTGGACCAAACCGGGGCTGACCGTGCTGACGTACCAGGCGGAAGTGTTCCACGAGGCGGGGCACTGACCCGTGACCGCCCCGGCCGAGACCGCCCGCCCCGCACCGGGGAGGCGTCTGCTCCTGCTGGCCGTGACCGCACTGGGGGTCTCGTCCATCTTCACGCAACTCGTGCTGATGCGCGAGCTGCTGGGCGTGCTGGCGGGCAATGAGATGATCTTCGGGATCATCCTGGGCAACTGGCTGCTGCTGACGGGGCTGGGCGCGCGGCTGGGGCGGGGGGCGTCGCGGCTGCGTCGGCCCTTCCGCGTGCTGACCGCGGCGCAGATCGTCGTCGCGGTCCTGCCGATCGCGTCGGTGTTTCTGCTGCGGACGCTGCGGAACGTCGTGTTCGTCCGTGGGGCGATGATCGGCGTCGTCGAGGCCGTCGCGTGCTGCTTCGTGCTCCTCCTGCCCTATTGCCTGCTCGCGGGCTATCTGCTGACGCTGGCGTGCGAGGTCCTCGCCCAGCGCCGTGACGCCGCCAGCATCGGGCAGGACTACTTCCTCGACGTGCTGGGCGACATCCTGGGCGGGGCGGCCTTCACGTTCCTGCTCGTCGGGCTGCTCGACCATTTCGAGGCCCTCTACATCCCCGCGCTGCTGAACCTCGCGCTGGCCGTCGCGGTCGCGCTGCGGGCGCGGCAGCGCATCGTCGCCGTCGTGGCCGGCACCGTGGCGGCGGGGGGGATCGTCCTGGCCGCGACGGTCGACCTCGACGCGGTTTCCCGGCGCATCGAGTACGCCGGGCGGGAAATCGTCTACCGCGGCGACTCGCCCTACGGCAGCCTGATCGTGACGGCGTCGGGGGGGCAGTACGACTTCATCGCCAACGGTCGCCCGCTGCTGAGCACTGACGACGTGATTCACCAGGAGCAGACGGTGCATTACGCGATGGCGCAGCGCCCCGCCGCCCGGCGCGTGCTGCTGATCTCCGGCGGCGCATCCGGCACGACGGGGAGGTCCTCAAGTACGGCGTGGAGGCGGTCGACTACGTCGAACTGGACCCGCTGGTGCTCGAGGTGGCCGGGCGGTTCCGTCCCGAGGCGCTCGCGGACCCGCGCATCGAGGTCATCAACACCGACGGGCGGCGCTTCGTGCAGACGACCGACCGGCGGTACGACGTCGTCATCGCCGACCTGCCCGACCCGGCTACATTCCAGCTCAACCGCTTCTACACGGTGGAGTTCTTCGGCGAGGTCCGGCGCATTCTCCGCCCGGGCGGCGTGCTCTGCCTGACGCTGGGCGAGTACGCCAACTACGTCGACGATCCGCTGGCCGATCTGCTCGCCTCCGCCCGGCGCACGCTGGCGGAGCATTTCGCCAACGTCCTGATCCTGCCCGGCGGTCGCGTGTTCCTGCTGGCCTCCGACGGCCCGCTGGGCAGCGACATCGGCACCCGCATCGCCGCCGCCGGCGTGCCCACGAAGCACGTTCGTAGCGAGTACCTGATCGGCACGCTGACGGAAGGGCGATTGGCCGACCTCGCCCGGGCGGCCCGGCGCGACGCGCCGGTCAACCGCGACTTCAGCCCCGTCCTGTGCTACTACCACCTGCGACGCTGGATCAGCCGCTTCACCGTCCGCGTCGGCGTTCTGGAAGGCATCCTCCTGCTGGCGTTCGGCATCTACGTGGTCCGCCTCCGCCCGGCGGCGATGGCGATCTTCACCACCGGCTTCGCCGCCGCGGCGCTCGAGGTCGTGCTGCTCGCGGGGTTCCAGATCCTCTACGGGTCGGTCTACCAGCGCGTGGGGCTGATCGTGACGGTCTTCATGGCCGGCCTGGCCGTCGGTGCGTGGGCCGCCAACCGGCGCGGCGCCTGGGGACGCCGGGCGCTGGTGGCGACCGAGTTCGCGGTCGCCGGCTTCGCCGTGCTGCTGCCCTTCGCGCTGTCGGCCGTGGGGCGCATCGCCCCCGTCGCGGGCATCTGGGGCGAGGGCGCCGTCGCGATCCTCACCGGCGCCCTGGGCGTGCTGGTCGGTCTGGAGTTCCCGCTGGCCGCCCGCGCGGAGTTCGACGCCGTCGCCCCGACCGCCTCCCGCCTCTACACTGCCGACCTGCTCGGCGCCTGCGCCGGCGCGATGCTCGTCAGCACGCTGCTGATCCCCCTCGTCGGCGTCCTTGGCGTCTGCCTGATCGCCGCCGGCGCCAACGTAATCAGCGGCGGCCTGCTGCTTGTCCGGAGAGGATAGGGCGATCAGGGGTAAGCAGGGACCAAGGGACTGAGGGACCAAGGGACCAAGGGACCAAGGGGCTGCCCCTTCGACGCGCTCACCAAGCCCAGGCACTGCGTTGCCTGGGTGTCGTTTCTTCTTTCCCCTAATC
>CAZEJA010000054.1:0-11681 GCA_964512215.1 uncultured Planctomycetaceae bacterium | reverse complement strand
GTGTTCCGGGGCTTGAAGCTGGTCAGCATGATGGTGCTCTGGACGGTCCCCCTGCCGTGGCTGATGCTGATCATCCTGGTCGTCGGGGGGCTGACGCTCGAGGGGGCGGTCAACGGGCTGGAGTATTACCTCGAACCCCGGTGGGAACTGCTCGCCAACCCGAAGGTCTGGCAGACCGCGTTCGGACAGGTGTTCTTCTCGATGACGCTGGCGTTCGGCGTGATGATCACGTACGCCAGCTTCCTGCACCGCAAGAGCGACATCAACAACAACGCCCTCATCGTCGGGCTCAGCGACCTGGGCACGAGTTTCATCGCGGGGTTGGCCGTCTTCAGTGTCATCGGCTTCCTGGCGCTTCAGACGACGGCCGCCAACGCCAAGCTGATGAGCGTCGAGCCCGACAAGCTCCCCGCCATCCAGCAGGCCATCAACCAGCAGGTCGACGCGGGGCTCACGAAGGAGATCCTCCTCGCCGTGGATGCGGACGGCCCCATGGCCGAATCGCTGGGCCTGACCGGCATGCAGTTCCAGCATCTGCAGGACGGCGTGCGAGACGGCAAGCTCGACCTGGCGAAACTCAACGCGACGCCCGACAAGGTCATCGGCACGGGCGGAGGCGGGCTGGCGTTCATGACGTTCCCGACCGCGCTGCGCCTCCTGCCGTGGGCGAGCTTCTTCGCCATCATCTTCTTCCTCGCCCTGATGCTGCTCGGCATCGATTCGGCCTTCTCCATGCTGGAAGCCGGACTGGCGAGCATCATGGACAAGACGCACTGGCCCCGACGCACCATCCTGCCGGTCATCTGCGTGTGCGGCTTCCTCGTGGGGCTGCTGTTCTGCACGCGGTCCGGAGAGCCCTGGCTGACGACGATCGACCATTACGTCAACAGCTACTTCGGCGTGCTGGCCATCGGACTCATCGAGTGCATCGCGCTGGGCTGGATCTTTGACCTCAAGAAACTCCGCGCCCACGCGAACGAACGAAGCGAGTGGGAGATCGGCAGGTGGTGGGAGTGGAACATCCGGATCGTCGTTCCCGTCATCCTGATCGTCATCATCGGCTGGACGTTGTATAACGACGTCACGGGCTCCGGGGGAGAAGGCGACGCGTTCATGTTCGTCAAGAATGGAACGCTGGTCTGGTACAACATCCTCGCCGCTGCATTCGTTCTCCTCTTACCGATTGTGGCCGTGGTGATCGCGTTTTCCGGACGGAAGAAACTGAAAGCCGCTGTCGAACAGCAGGCCAAGGAGGCCGACCATGTTGGCTGACGCCATCTACGACGGGCAACTCTCGGGAACCGCGTACATCGTCCTTTCGGCGGCACTGCTCGTGATTGGCGGAGGGTTGGGGTGGTGCTTCTACCGGGCCATCAAGGCCGCGGAGCGGGCTGAGCCCCAACTGCCCGATGACGGCGAGGCGCCCCCGGACTGACGCCCTCCGCCCCGGGCGTCAGCGCTTGCCTGGAGCGAAGCGGATCCGCGCCGCATCCCCTCAGCGATCGCCAATCGGCGCGGGCGTGCTATCGTTCAATCTGAAATCCGCAATCCGAAATGGTTTCACCGCCGGCGCATGGCGCGGTCCATTTCGCGCTGCTGGTCGCGCTTGCGGAGGTCGTCCCGCTTGTCGAACTCGCGCTTGCCGGTCGCGACGCCGAGTTCGCACTTCGCAAAGCCGCGCTTGAAGTACAGCGCCAGCGGCACGAGCGTCTTGCCCTTCTGTCGGACGTGGACCTCCAGCAGGTGAATCTGGCGGCGGTGCAGCAGCAGCTTGCGGTCGCGGGTCGGCTCATGCTGCATAGCCGCGGAGGCCTGGGGGTACGGCGAGATCGTCGCCCCCACCAGGAACACCTCGCCATCGCGGACGCGGGCGTAGGCTTCGTCGATCTTCGCCTGCCCCGCCCGGAGGCTCTTGACCTCCGTGCCCGTCAACGCCAGCCCGCACTCGACCTTCTCGGCGATGTGGAAGCTGTGAAACGCCTTGCGGTTCTTGATCCGCACGCCGCCTTTGCCCCCGCCGGATTGTGCTCTCTTCTTCGCCATCGGACTCACGACTTCCGGATGATAGCAACGTATCCCCCGTCCCGCCACTCGGCCGGGGCGTCCGCGCCGCCAGGGAGCGTCCGTTCCTCCCGCTCGAGCGTCACCGGGCACCCCGTCCTCGCCAGGTGCGCGACGACCTGCTCGTCTTCCTCCGGCTCGATGCTGCACGTGGAGTAGACCAGGCGCCTACCGGGCTTGACGAACTGCAGCGCCGCCCCCGCCAGCATCCGCTGGTCCTTCGTCAGGCGAGCCATCGCCCTCTCGCTGACGCGCCACCTCGCCTCGGCGCGGCGGGCCAGCACGCCCGTGTTGCTGCACGGGACGTCCGCCAGCACGAGGTCGAAGCTCTCCGGCTCGAGCGAGCCCGCCTGCTCGGCCCGCAGCGTGCGGACGATCTCTATCCCCAGGCGACTGCAGTTGTCCTCGATGCGGGCGAGCTTCTCGTCCGAGACGTCGAGGGCGACGATCTCGCCGCGGTTGCCCATCTGCTCGGCCAGGTGCGTCGTCTTCGTGCCCGGCGCGGCGCAGAAGTCCAGCACCCGCATGCCCGGCTTCGGCGCCGCAGCCATCCCGACGGCCGTCGCCGTCGCGTCCTGCGGCTGGACCCATCCGTCGCGGAAGACATCCAGATCGGTCACCTTGCCCTGATGCCCGAGCACCACGCTGACGCCATTGACGTGCGGGATCGCCTCCACGCCGGCTTTCGCAAGTGAGGCCGTCACCGTCTCCACGCTTGCCCGCAGCGTGTTGACGCGAAGGATCAGCGGCGCCCGACAGTTGGCGTGGGCCGCCAGCGCCGCGGCGCCGTCCAGCGAGCCGCGGTGCCGGATCCACCGCGCCGCCAGCGCCTCGGGAAGCGAGTACGCCTCGGCCAAATACTTCGCGGCGACCTCCCGCGGATCGGCGAAGACCGCACGCTTCACTCGCCGCATCGCATTCGGCCCGACGGGAATCGCGTCGACCGCGTGCGGGACGGGACCGGCCTCGACGGGAGAGAGTTCCCGCAGGATCGTCCGCAGGATGCCGTTGACCAGCCCCCGGTGTTTCGGCCGCTTGTCCGAGACCGCCTGTCGGACGGCCTCATCGACGGCCGCGAACTCCGGCACGCGGTCCAGAAAGAGTACCTGGTACAGCGCGACGTACAGGATCTCCCGCAACGCTCCCGGTAGCGGACGGTTCGGCTGCTGCAGGAACGCCCGCAGAACCGCCTTGAGCGTGCCGCGCCGGCGGACCGCGCCGAGGGCGAGTTCGCGTGCAAAGGCGGCCTCCTGCCCGGCCACACGGTCCCGCTCCAGGGCGCGGTTCAAGTGGGCCGTCACGTTCCCCGACCGGTCGCGCAAGGCCTCCACCGCAAGATCTCTAGCTGAGGGCATGGCGAGGGTTATCCTTCCGGCCGCTCGAAGCGGTCGCCCGGCTGGGGGCGCGACCCGTTGACGAAATCCCGCCACGCCATCCGGCGCTTGCCGGCAGGTTTGATCTCGAGAATCCGCATCGCTCCCCCGCCGCCCGTCTCCACACGAAGTTGCTCGTCCAGGCGCCCGCCTTCGCCGGGCGGTGCGTCCTCCACCGACGCCGACGCGATCACGACCGGCACATCCCGCCCCTGCTGACGCTTCAACACCGTCTGCCCGCCCGGCCACGGCCACGTCCCGCGAATGCGATTGCGAATCGCCTCGGCACCCGCCGACCAGTCGATGACGCCGTCCGATTTCTTCAGCAGCGGCGCCAGCGTCGCCAGCGACTCGTCCTGCTCCTGCGGGAAGGCCGTCCCGTCAGCCAGCATCGCCAGTGTCTCCATCGCGGCCGCCGCGCCAATCTCGGCCAGCCGCTCCTTCAGCTCCCGCGCCGTCTCGTCCGCGCCGATGTCCGTCTCCTTCTTCAGGTACATTGCTCCGGCGTCCATCGTGTCGACGAGCGAGAAGGTCGTCACGCCCGTGCGCCGGCAGCCGCGGATGATCGCCCAGTTTACCGGCGCCGCCCCCCGCAAAGCCGGCAGGAGCGAGCCGTGCACATTGAACGTATCGACCGCCGCCGTCTCGCGCACCGGCAGGCGGATCATCTGCCCGAACTCCGCGACGCAGATCACGTCCAGTGCCATCGCGCGAAGCTGCTGCACCACCTGCTCGTCGTTGATGTTCGCGCACTCGATGACGTCGCGACCGGCCTCGCGGGCGATCTCGGCGACCAGCGTCGCGCGGAGCTTGCCCCCACGCCCTGCCGGACGGGGCGGCTGGGTGACCACGCCAACAAGGTCGTGGTCGGAAGACAGGATGGCTCGCAACGACGGCGCCGCAAAGGCACCGCTGCCGCAGAACAGAATCCGCATCGTTCACCTCTGGGACCCATTGAAGCGACCGAGGCCGATCCGATAAAGGAAAAACCTCCCCCCGGGAGGCAATGAGGGTCCCCCATCCCTGCTCCGATCAGGACGCCGCAGGGGACGTCTGGCTTTGATAGATCGCGATGATCTGGTCCCTAGCCTGGAAGAACGCCTGGACGACACGTGGCGCGAAGTGCTTGCCGTCCTCGCTCCGAATGATGGCCATCGCCTTCTCGATCGGGAACGCCTCCTTGTAGCAGCGCTTTGACACCAGCGCGTCGAAGACGTCCACCAGCCCCACGATCCGCCCGGAAAGGGGAATCTCCTCGCCGACCAGCCCGTTGGGATACCCCGTGCCGTCCCACCGTTCGTGGTGCGACAGCGCGATCTCCAGCGCCATCGCCAACAGCGGATTCGTGGGCTTGCCGATGATGTCCCCCGCGATGTTCACGTGCCCCTGTACGATCAGCCGCTCCTCGGGCGTCAACGGACCGGCCTTCTGGAGGATCGCGTCCGGAATGGCGATCTTGCCGATGTCGTGCATCGTGCTGGCCGGACCGATGAGTTCGACGAAGACGGGCCCCAGATCCATGGCGTGGGCGATGATCCGTGACGTGTCGCTCAGGCGGCGGATGTGGTCGGCGGTGTCTTCGTCCCGGAACTCGACCGCCGTGACGAGGCGGATGATCGTGTCCAGATGCGCCTTCTTGAGCTGGTCCTGCAGCAGGAAGTTCTGGATCGACACGCCGCACATAGCCGCCAGTGAGATCACACCGTCGACGTTGTCGGACTGGAAGGGCTCGACGTCGCCCAGGCGCCCGATGCGGTTGATCAACTCCAGCACACCCACGCACTGCCCGTCCGGGCACATCAGCGGCAGGCCCAGCACGCTCTGGGTGCGGTATCCCGTCGCCGCGTCGAAGTCGCGGTTCAGCCGGAACGGCGTGCCGGCCGTCAGTTCGTACGCGTCGGGCACGTTCACGACGCGCCCCGTCGAGCCCACGAACCCCGCCAGCGAATCGTGGGAGACCTGGACGTTCTTGGTGACGAGCTTCTCGGTGATTTCCGGCAGCGGCAGGCGGTCGTTCTGGCAGGCGGCGAAGCAGAGCTTCTGATCGCGCATGACGTAGAGGCTGCCCGCTTCGGCCCGCACCAGCCGCCGCGCTTCGGTCAGGACGCGATCCAGCAGTTCGCGCGGATCGGTCGCATTCGACATGCACAGCGCCACCTCCAGGAGTCCCTGGAGGATTTCCGGCGCTTCCGATCTCAGTCTTGCCTCTGTCATCAGGCTCGTTTCCCGATCCCGCGTCAGGGCGTCGCGGCCTTGCGGCCCGCGGCGCCGAACTGGACAATCTGGTCCTTGCCCCGCGCTTTGGCTTCATACAGGGCGCGGTCGGCCATCGCGACCAGCGCGTCGGCGCTGTCGGCGTTGTTGGCGCTGATCGACGCGATGCCGATCGACATCGTCACCGGGCGCACGTGCCCGGAGACGTTGCCCGCCGTAATCATCTCGCGGCGGATGCGTTGGGCGACCGACATGCCGCGATCCACCGACGTGTGGGGCAGCAGCAGGACGAACTCGTCCCCGCCGTACCGCGCCGCGATGTCGCTGCTCCGCAGCGCCTCGCGGATCACGTCCGCCGAGATCACCAGAATCTCATCGCCGCACTGGTGCCCCAGCGTATCGTTCAGTTCCTTGTAGTGGTCGAGGTCGCACATGCAGCAGGTCAGGTCGAACCCGTACCGCATCGCCTCGGCGAAGTAGCGGCCAAGCAGTTCCCCGAACCGCCGGCGGTTGGCCAGTCCCGTCAGATGGTCGGTCTCCGCCATCGTCTTCATCTTCGACACCGACTCCTGGAGTTGCTCGGTCCGCTCGGCGACTTTCTGCTCCAGCATCGCGTTGGTCCGGATCAGTTCATCGCGCATGGTCGTCACGTCGCCCGCCATCGTGTCGAACGCGTAGGCCAGGTCGCCGATCTCGTCGTTCCCGTGAATTCCCGAACGGGCGGAGAAATCGCCATCGCCCAGGCGACGGGCGGCGTAGGCCAGTTGCCCCACGGGCTTGACCAGCGTCCGCCAGATCAGCACGTACGCCAGGGGCAGGGCACAGAGGACGACCACCGCGGCGATCAGACTCATGCGGTGTTGAACGCGGGCGATCTTGGCCGTTGTCGCGCGGGTGTCCATCACCAGGCGTATCGCCCCGACCAGGCGGTCCGGATGTCCCGGGATATTCCCCATGACCACCGGACGGGCCAGCACCAGCAGGTCGTCCGTCGCCTGCCGCGTGGACGACACGCTGACGGGCAGGTTCACCAGACCCGCCCACGTCCCGCCGTCCCTGCGGGCTTCGCCCAGGACCTCGCCGTTCGCTCCGAGCAGCGCCACGTACTGGAGACGCTCGTTCCGGATGACGTCACGGGTGAGGCTGATCAGCGTGCTCCGGTCGCCCTCGGTCAAGGCGTGCCCAGCCGCGACGCCCAGCGAATCGCTCAGTCGAGCGGCACGCTCCAGGTCGCTGCCTCGAAGCACGTCCCGGGCCGCGCTGAAGTAAAACCATCCGCCGATCACCGCCACACTGATGACGATGAACGTCAGCAGGAGGATCGCCTTCCACTGCAGGCCCACGGACCACTTCCGACTGTGCTGTTGACCGGACATACCGCCTGTACGCCCATCCTCTCCAAACAGACGACCCAGGACACAACCCCAGCCCACCGAAGGGCTCGGACACACTGTTATCGGCCAGAAAAATGCCCTCCTTTCGTAAGGACATGCCCCGAGACGCCAAGATCGGCTCGGACACCATCGCACGATAACTGCTTGGGATATATTCACTTACGCGACACCACCGGCGCCGTCGGATCGCCTTCAACCGCTTCGCGGCCCTACAGGGGGCTTGACGTGCCCCCGGGCAGCCGTTCTGATGGCGCGGCGAGCGGTCGCGGTACGGTCGATCCACCCCGATGGGAGTACACATGCAAGGCCCGTTTATCGTCCTGATCATCCTCGCCTTTGTCGCGATTCTCCTGCTGGGGCTCTACGCCGCAGCCCAGCGGCGGAAGGAGTTGGCCGCCTGGGCGCGACGTCGCGGGTTGCGGTTCGATCCGGCAAAGAACCGCGACCTCGATGATGCCTTCCCGGAGTTTCATTGCCTCCGCCGCGGGTCCAGCCGGTTCGGGTACAACATCTGCTCGGGACAGGTCAACGGGCTTGACGTGGCGACGTTCGACTACCACTACACGACGGGCTCGGGCAAGAACCGAAGCACGCACCGTTTCTCCGCGGTCATCCTCGATGCCCCCCTGCCGCTCAAGCCGCTCCTGATCCGGCGCGAGGGGCTGTTCGACAAGTTCACGGGCTTCCTGGGCTTTGACGACATCGACTTCGAGTCGGCGGAGTTCAGCCGCGACTTCTTCGTCAAGTCACCCGACCGAAAGTGGGCCTACGACGTGATCCACGCGCGCATGATGGAGTACCTGATGGGCGCGGCGGAGTTCTCCGTCCAGTTCGACGCGGGGCACATCATCGCCTGGCGGAATCGGCGTTTCAGCCCGAGCGATTTCGACGACGCGATCGCCCTGATCCGCGGAATCCTCGACCGCCTGCCCGACTACCTCGTCCAGCAGCAGACGCAATCCCCATAGCGGCCCCGACGGCAGGCGAGTACAATGCACGCGTCACGTCGGGAAAGGAGCTTCGTGCTCATGGAAGCGATGTACGTACTTCTGGGCCTCGCTCTGCTGGTGATCATCTGGTTGATCGGCACGTTCAACGGGCTGGTCCGCCTGCGACAGCACTGTCGCGAGTCGTGGTCGGGCATCGACACGGAACTGAAGCGCCGCTACGACCTGATCCCGAACCTCGTCGAGACCGTCAAGGGCTATGCCGCCCACGAGCGGGAGACGCTGGCCGCCGTGGTGGAAGCCCGCAGCCGGGCGGTCGCCTCCAGCGGCTCGCCCCGGACGCAGGCGACCGACGAGAACGCGCTGGTCGGCGCCCTCAAGCACCTGTTCGCCGTCTCCGAAGAATACCCCGAACTCCGCGCCAGCGAGAACTTCCTGAAGCTCCAGGAGGAACTCGCCAACACGGAGGACCGCATCCAGGCCGCCCGGCGGTTCTACAACGCCAACGTCCGCGACATGAACACGCGCGTGGAGGTCTTCCCGTCCAGCATCATCGCCGGGATGTTCGGCTTCGCCAAGGAGGAGTTCTTCGACGTCGAAGGCGCGGACTTCCGCACCACCCCTGACGTGGAGCTTCCGTAAATAGGGACGCTACCCATTTTCCTGCTGAACAGCCATCTGGCGCAGGCTTGTTGTCGACACTCCGAGGAAGGGACGCCTCACGAGTCACGCGAGGGAAAATGGGTAGCGTCCCTATTTACGGCGCGCGGGGACGCAGTCTACAATGTCCGCTGCGCATCGAAGTGGAGAGACCGATATGGCCGGACTGGGCGTGAATATTGATCATGTAGCCACGATCCGCCAAGCGCGGCGGACAGTCGAGCCGGACCCGATCTGGGCGGCCGCCGAAGCCGTCCTGGGCGGGGCGTCGTGCATCACCTTCCACCTGCGGAAGGACCGCCGCCACATCAACGACCGCGACGCCAGGCTCCTGCGCGAGACCGTCTCCGTGAAGCTGAACATGGAGATGTCGATGGACGAGGAAATCGTGGGCATCGCGCTGGACCTCAAGCCCGATCAGGTCTCGCTTGTGCCCGAGAAACGCGAGGAGGTCACCACGGAGGGCGGGCAGGACGCCGTCGCCCACGCGGGGCGCCTCGCCGAAGTGACGGCCGCCCAGCAGGCGGCGGGCATCGAGGTCAGCGCCTTCATCGATCCGATCCCCGAGCAGATCCAGGCCTCCCGGGACACCGGCTGCGACGCCATCGAGATTCACACGGGCACGTACGCCAACGCGTGGCTGCTGCACGGCAGCGAGGGGCGCCGCGAGCAGGTCGACGCCGCTCTGACCGAGATCGTCGGCGGGCTCGAGACGGGCCTGGAACTCGGCCTGATCGTCCACGGCGGTCACGGCCTGACGTACGATAACATCGCTCCCATCGCCGCCCTGGACGGCTTCACCGAATTCAACATCGGCCACTCCATCATCGCCCGCGCCGTCTTCACCGGCCTCCGTGAAGCCGTAGCGGAGATGCGGGCACTTGTGGAGTAGGTTGGGTCCACGAATTACACGAATTGCACAAAGGGGTACGAGCGGTGGCGGATCGCGTCTACTTCCGGAAACTGAGCTATGATGTCGTCGGTTGCGCGCAGAGGGGGCATGGGGGGCTCGGGCCTGGGTTCCCGGAGCAGGTCTATCATCGGGCGCTGTGTCATGAATTGGCGAAGGCGCGGATTCCCTTCGTGAGCGAGAAGGCGGTCGACGTCTCCTACGATGGCATCGTCTGCGGGGAATTCCGAATGGACATCGTGGTGGATGACAAGATCGTCCTCGAACTGAAGGCTCTCGAACGTCTCGCCGACGTCCACCTCGCCCAGGCGCTGTCCTATCTCAAGGCAACCGGCCTGACGCTCGCGATCCTGCTCAACTTCGGGCAGAAAAGCTTGGAAACCAAGCGAGTTGTCCTCTAATCTGTCCTTCCGTGTAATTCGTGCAATTCGTGGACCCCTCTTTCGAATACGAAGAGAAATCATCATGGCAGAACGACTGAGACTTGAAGGATCGATGGTCGCCCTGGTCACGCCGTTTTCGGGCGGCGAGATCGACTGGGACGCCTTCGGACGGTTGATCGACTTCCAGATCGACGGCGGGACGCAGGGACTGGTTCCGTGCGGGACGACGGGCGAGTCGCCCACGCTCACGCACGCCGAACATGACCAGGTGGTCGAGTTCACCGTGGACCGGGCGGCCGGGCGCGTGCCGGTCATCGCGGGCGCGGGCAGCAATTCGACGGCCGAGGCCCTGCGCCTGACCACGCACGCCAAGGAAGCCGGCGCCGACGCGTGCCTGATCGTCAACCCGTACTACAACAAGCCCACGCAGCAGGGCATGTTCGAGCACGTCCAGCGCCTCGCGGAGGCCGAGCTTCCCATCGTGCTCTACAACATCCCCGGACGAACGGGCATCGAGCTGTCGCCCGAGACGATCGCGCGGATGTACGAGAACATCGAGCCCGTCGTGGCCGTCAAGGAAGCGACCGGCAAGGTGGACATGACCAGTGCGATCGCGGCGGCCTGCAACATCACGATCCTGTCCGGCGACGACTCGCTGACGCTGCCCATCTGCGCCGCGGGCGGCTGCGGCGTGATCAGCGTGCTGGCCAACCTCCTGCCGGGCGAGATCCGCGACCTGTGCGACGCGATCGCCGCGGGCGACATGCCCGGCGCCCGGAAGCTCCATCTCAAGCTCTTCCCGCTGTTCAAGGCGATCTTCGTCGAGACGAACCCCATTCCCATCAAGGCCGCCATGGCCATGGCGGGCATGATCGAGGAAGAGCTGCGCCTGCCCATGGTGTCGCTGAGCGACCAGCATCGCCCGATGCTGAAGGAGTTGGTGCATGCCTTCGGCGTCCGGACCGGCGACTGATCTCCCGAGCCTTGTGGCGCGACGGGCGAACCCCCGCACGGGGCTGCTGCTTGCGCTGGGCTCGACCGTCGCGATGGCGACGAATTTCGTGACAGCCAAACACGCCGTCACCGGGCTCCATCCCGAGACGTTCAGCTTCGCCTGGACGACCGCCGCCGCGGGGTTCGCGCTGCTGACCGCTGCTGTGGGAGGCGACGCGAGAGTCTGGCGCCTGCCCCGACAGACCGTCCTGCCGATCGGCGCCATCGGCGTGAGCACGGCCGCCAGCATGCTGCTGCTCTGGCACGGGGTGATGAGGCTGGACCCCACGTTCGCCTCGCTGCTGGCGCGATCCACGCCCGCGCTGTCTATCCTGGGTGGCGTGCTGCTGTTCGGCGACCGCCTCCGCCCCGCCCAGGTCGCGGCCATGCTCGTCATGTTCGCCGGCGCCGTGCTCGCCTCGGCCGGACGATGGGACCGCGCCGAGTTCTCCGCGGGAACGCTGATGATGCTCGGCGCCTGCACGCTCGTCGCTCTCCAGCAGATCCTCGCCAAGCTCGTCGCCCACCGCGTCAACACGGACTTCGTCGCCTTCTGGCGGCTCGCGGGCGCCGCCCCCCTGCTCGGCGTGTGGATTCTCGCGACGGGCAAGACGAACTTCCACGCCCCCGCATCCTGCTGGGCCGCCACGCTGATCGTGTTCACGGTGGTGCTGGGCGGGCTGGTGCGCACCTTCGACGCGCTGGAGAAGTACGACAAGGCGTTCTTCAACTACTTTTGTCCTGTG
>CAZEJA010000053.1:0-11698 GCA_964512215.1 uncultured Planctomycetaceae bacterium | reverse complement strand
CATGTACGGCCGCCACCTGTCGAACGGCGACTGGTTCATCCGGGCGTTGGGGCTGATCTCGCTGGGGCGGATCGACGCGCCGATCACGACGGAGAAGATCCTCTCGTCGCTGGAGAAGGACCGGGATCCGTTGGTGCGGGTGTACGCGTGGGAGGTGCTGCATGCCCGCACGCCCTCGCTGACGAAGGAGCAGCATGAGCGTTGGGTGGCGGCGGGCGTGACGACGGCGATGAGCGGCGCGTTCCGGGGCGACCTGCGCGCGGGGCTGGTCTCCGCGATGCGGTCGTACGGGGCGGACGGCTTCAACGGCAATGCTCGCCGAGTGGCGCTGAAGCTCCTGGACCAGTGCAGCCACAAGGACCCGCGCGACAGCCGGACGCTGTTCGCCCTGCGGAAGACCGTAGCGGCGTGGCAGGACCCGGTCCTGATCAAGACGATCGCCGGCAAGCTGACGAGCGGGCGGGGCAACGCGCTCGAGTACGTCCTGGGCGATCTGAAGGCGGGCATCAAGCCCGTGGGGTCGCTGCGGAAGACGACGTCGGGCAAGGACTGGTCCGACGCAAGGACGGCCTGGCTGGAATGGGCGGGAAAGCTGTCGGGCGGCAAGAGCGGCGGGGCGCTGTACAAGGGCCGGTCGCGCCTGATTCCCGCGGCGGAGGAACTCAACGCCCGCGATCCGAAGTGGCGCCAGGACCTGGAGCTGGACAAGCTGGTGGTGACGGACTTCGACCTGGTCTTCTGCATCGATTCGACGGGCTCGATGCAGAGCACGATGACGTGGATCGCCCGCGACGTGACGAAGATGGTGGCGGCGTTCAAGCTGGTCGCTCGCGAGCCGCGGATGGGGGCGGTCTACTTCCGCCACGAGATCGACCCGAAGCTGCAGCATGACTGCTGCAAGAAGGCGATTTCCGCGGGCAAGTATGCCTCGCGGATCTACCAGGTCCGCGCGTTCTCGCTGACGGGCGTGGTCGACGGGCTGTCGCGGCGGATGCTGGCCGAGGAGGCGGGGCGGAACTCGACGGACAAGAGCTTCCATCCGGGCGGCGCGGCGGCTGCGGCGCTGTACGCGGCCGTCAAGAAGCTGCAATGGAAGCAGGGCGATTGGGCGCGAAAGATCATCGTCATGGTGGGCGACTCGCCCGTCACGCCGGGCGCCACCACGGCGGCCAACCGGCTCGCCGCGGAGGCGAAGAAGGCGGGCTTCCAGGTGCACTCGCTGATCGTGGACCGGAAGATCAATTTCAAGGGCAAGGGCCATTTCAAGGCCGGCCTGGAGACGTGGGAGGCGGTCGCGAAGGCCGGCGGGGGCAAGGCGATCTGGCTGGATTCGACGAAGATGAAGTCGCTGCACTCGGACCTGGCCGGTAAGGGCGGCAAGGGCGGCGCCAAGAACAGCGGCAAGGGGAAGAAGGCATCGTCGAAGCCCAGCGGCAAGGCGACGGCGACGAAGCCCAGGAAGCCCGCGGCCAAGAAGGACGCGGCGGACAAGTCGGACAAGGCGACGCCCAAGGGCTCGACGAAGGCCGAGAAAGCGGCGGCCAAGAAGGCGGCGGCCGAGAAAGCGGCAGCGGAGAAAGCAGCGGCGAAGAAAGCGACGGCTGCGAAGGCGGCGACCCGGGTGCAGACGTACGGGCAGATCGCCGAGCCTCGCAGCGGCGACTCTCCGTATCAGATCGTCGTCGGCGAGATCATCCGCTCGATGCTTCCGCAAGGCTACCGCGACCGCGTCGACCCGCTCGTCGCGATCCTGATGATCTACTCCGACACGCCGACACGGTAGGGCCCGGCAGCATTCAGCACTCAGCCGTCAGCAGTCAGCGACGGCCGAGACGGCGGCACGCAGCAGCGTGCGTCCATAGGCGACACGCCCTGCCAGGGATCGACCACCGACTCCCGGCTCCCGGCTACTGACTACTGAATCGACTTCTCCGGCAGTTCCTTCTTGATGCCTTCGTCGAGGGGCATCTTGTCGGGCAGCGCGCCGGTGGCCTGCATGAGGCGGGCCAGTTCGCGCTCGAGTCGCTTGCGGACGGCCTGGCAGGCGGGGGCGTCGATGAGGTTCTTCGACTCGCCCGGATCGTTTTTGAGGTCGTACAGTTCGGCCATGTGGCGGTCGGGCTTGCCGTCGCCGTGAGGGTAGTGGACGTACTTCCACCGGTCCGTGCGGACGCCGCGGACGTTCGGCGTGTAGGGGAACTGCTTCTCGTAGTTGTACTCGTAGAACCAACTCTTCCGCCAGCCCTCGGCGTTGCCCGCCAGCAGCGGCTTCCAGCTCGCGCCGTGGATGTTCATCAGCGGAGCGGCCCCGCAGATCTCGAGTACGCTTGGCGCGAGGTCGATGTTCAGCACCATCTGGTCGACTTTCGTGCCCTTGCGGATGAGCTTGGGATACCGCGCCAGCAGCGGCACGCGGATGCTCTCCTCGTGCATCGTCCGCTTGTCGGTCATGCCGTGCTCGCCGAGGAACATGCCGTTGTCCCCCGCGAAGATCAGCAGCGTGTTGTCGAGCTGCCCGGACTTCTTCAGCGCCGCGTAGATCCGCCCGACGCTGTCGTCGATGCTCTTGATGCTGGCTGAGTACGACCGCACGAAACGGGCGAATTCCTTGACGCTCCCCGGGCTGGTGTCGGGGAATTCCTTGCGGAAGCCGTAGATCGGCCCGTAGATGCCGTGCCACGTGTCGATCCGCTCGCGGACCCACTTGGGCTTGCCTTCGAGGGCGAAGGCGGATTTGGGGTACTGCACGTCCATTTTGTCGAGCAGATGCTCGTACTTCGGCTCGGGCGTAAAGGGCGTGTGCGGCGCCTTGTGCCCCAGGATCAGCGCGAAGGGCGCCTTCCGCGGGCGGGCCAGCCATTCGAGCGCCAGGTCGGTGACGCGCGTGGAGTAGTAGCCCTTCACCATCGTGCGCTTGCCGTCGATGTTGAACGTGTTGTCGAAGTACTTGCCCTGTCCGCTGTGGCTGACCCAGTAGTCGAAGCCCGCTCGCTTGCGGTCGGACTTCTCGCCCATGTGCCACTTGCCGACGTAGGCGGTCTCGTAGCCCTCCTGCTGGAGGCGCATCGGGAAGCTGGTCATCTTCGCGGGGTAGTCGGTGAAGTTGTTGACCACGCCGTGCGTGTGGGCGTACAGGCCCGACAGGAACGACGCCCGGCTGGGCGAGCAGAGCGACGTGGTGACGAACATGTTGCGGAACATCGCCCCCTCGGCCGCAATGCGATCGATGTGCGGGGTCTTCAGAAACTTGTGCCCTGCACAACTCAACTGGTCCCACCGCTGGTCGTCGGTGAGGATGAACACCACGTTCGGGCGGGGCGCGTCGGGACGCCGCATTGCCGCGGCGGGACCGGCGACGGCCGCGACGGCGCCGGCGCCGAGGGTGCGGAGGAATTCGCGTCGGTTCATGGTTGCTTTTCCTGGGATGGGGTTACTTCGAGGGGACACTCTCACAGATCACGCGGAAGCCGACGTTGTGCACGCGCTGCCACGCGGGGTAGCTCAGGCGGAAGGCGGAGCGGCATCGTTTGGGGCGGTCCACCCACGACCCGCCGCGGATGGCCTTTCGGCCGGGGCCCGTCGTTTCGGCGTCGCGGAAGGGGTAGGGGCGGTAGGTGCTTCGCGTCCACTCGGCGGCGTTGCCGTGCATGTCGTGCAGCCCCCACGCGTTCGCCCGGAAGCTGCCGACCGGGGCGGTCGTGACGTGCTTGTCGCTGAACCGCTCGTCACAGCGGATGCTCCCGCCGTGGGTGGCCTCGAGGATGATGCCCTTGATCTTCGGGACCGGCCGCACGACGCCGGTCAGGCTCGTACCGAGTCCGCCCGTGACGATCGGCGGATGAGCCAGCGACTTGTCCGCTACGTTGGCGAAGGTGGAGAAGTTCGCGTTGAGCGCGCGGTAGGACAACGCCTCCGACGTGCCCGCTCGGCAGGCATATTCCCACTGGGCCTCCGTCGGCAGGGAGAACGTTGAGCCCGTCTTACGCGACAGCCACTCGCAGAACGCTGTCGCCCGCTCCCACGAGACCCGCACGGCCGGCTGGGTCGCGCCATTGAGCGGCATGCCGGGTCCGTCCATGCCCGGGTATCGCTGCACGAAGATCCGCGAGTCGTGCGAGGGGTCGAACTGCCGCAACTGGGCATTGGTAATCTCGTACGTGCCCATCCAGAACGCCTTGCGGATGGCAACAGCCGCGAGAGGACGTTCGTCGGCTTCGCCGAAGGCATCGCCCATGACGAACGAGCCAGCCGGGATGCGCACGAGCTTGAGGGTCACGCCCCCGCCGAGGTCGACGGACTTCTCGGTCGCTCCGCCGACGGCCTGACGACGCTTCGCTTCGGTTGCGTCGAACGGCCAGCCGGGGACCGTCGGCACGGTCGGCTTTGTCTTCGACGGCACGGGCGGCATGACGGGCTTGATCGTCCGATTCGGCAGGTTTGGAAGGGCTTCGGGGTCGCCCGTGGCGCCGCCGTACAGGCGGGCCAACTCGAGCCGCCGCCGGTCGGCGCCGGTAGGCACGCGCGACACCTCGTTCCACGTGCCATGACACGGGCCGTTCAGGTCGATCCACGTGATCAGGCGGTCCCACGCCTCGGCGTCGAGCTTCACACCGTGGTGCCCCTTGCGGAGCATCTGGATCAGTTCGCTCGTATCGGCATGGAACTCGCCCGGCACGAGCAGGTTGACGTCGTCCTCGATGCTCACGCGCCGGATATACGGCAGCAGGGCCTCGTAGGCGGGCGTGTAGCGGATGCGGTCGCCGTCGACCAGCACCTTCTGCATGGCCGGGTGAAGACGCCGGGCGCCCTGGGGGGTGAGCTTCCGCCCGGTGTAGTTCTTCGCGAAACGTTCCGCGCGGAGGTCGGGAATCTGCTTCTTGTCCGGGCGGGGCTTGCCGTTGTGACAGCCGACGCAGAACTTGTCCAGCGCCGGCTGGACGTCGCGCTCGAAGTCCAGCCCCCGTGCGGGACCGTACCATGGCTCGATCTCGGACGGCTTGCGCGTCAGCGCCGCCCCGTAGCGTACTGCGGGCGTGTCCTGCGTCTGTTCGTGACAACCGACGCACGAGACGGCCTCGCCCGGCATGGCGGTGTACCAGGTCCGCATGAGCTGGACGGCCTTGCCCTCGGCGTCGAGCGGCTGGAGCGTCAGGGGCGTGTTGGCCGGGATGCGGAAGACGGCCGACCCATCGGCCTGCACGGGCACGGTGCCCAGAATCCGCATGACCTCCCAGGGACCGCCGCAGCCGATCTTGTCCGGCCCCGCGAGCCCCGGATACCCGAAGTGATACGCCACCACGCGAAGACGTTTGATCGTGCCCTGCGGCACACCGGCCAAGCCGGGCCCGGCGTAGACGTTGTGGAGATAGACGACCGCGTCCTTGCGTTTCGGGTCGGTGCGGTCCGGGATGATCGGCGGCGTGGGCGTCTTGCGGACGGGGAGGGGCTCGAAGAAGTCGAACGACGGGTGCAGCAGCACGGGCAGGACGTTGTCAAACGTATCGACCAAGTAGATGCCCCACGTGGACTTCTTCGTCGCCTGCATCGCGATCAGGAAGTGCTTGTCCGTGAGGGGGAAGGGGTGGAGGAACTTCGGCCAGGTCTGGGCGTACCACATGTCCTTGATGACCGTGTCGTCGAAGGACTGCTTGCTTCGGGTGAGGAACTGCATCACGCCCTCGCCGCCTTGCGTGCCGCGACTGGTGTCGATCAGGACGGCGGCGCCCATGCGGGGCGGCCCGTGGTATCCCGCGGCGATGGCGACGACTTTCTCCGGCGCACGCGGGACGGCGCGGGGGTAATACAGCGCGTTGGGCCAGTAGGAGTTGCTGCCGTAGAGTGCCCGCTGTCCCGTGCCATCCGGGTTCATCACCATCAACGGGCGGAGGTACATGTGCAGGATGCCCGTGTAGTCCCAGCGGCTGAAGACGATCTGCCCCGTGGGCAGGACGGCCGGGTGCAGGTCCAGGTCCTGGTCGAAACACAACTGCCGCACGCCGCTGCCGTCGGCATTCATGCGATAGATCGCGCAGGCCTTCTCAATGCCGTGCCAGCAGGGCACGGCGTGGAACGACGCGGTCGACGCGTAGGCGATGCCGCCGTCGGGCAGGTAGCAGGCGTCGAAGCTGTCGACGTCGGCGTGCTTGCCGCGGGAGACCTGTCGCAGGCCGGCCCCGTCGACGCGGATCTCGTGAATCTGCCAACTCTTGCCGACCGGCATGGTGAACAACAGGCGGTCGGCGTCGAAGTGCAGGTCGATCTCGCCGACGTACTGAGTTCCTTTCGGGCGGAACAGCGTGGTCAGCCTTCCGCCCGGCCGCGCGGGTGAAAGGACGGTGATCTCGTTGTCATATCCGGTGGGCTTGATGCCTGAGTTGCATTTGTGATTCACGGGCAGCCCGTGCTGGCCGCGCTTGCGCTTCAGCACGATCAGTTTGTCGAATTCCAGCGCGGGGTTGGCGAGCAGCGCCTCGCGCCGCAGCGCGTAGAAGGATCGCGATCGTGTTTGCGCGTTGGGGATTCTCTCGACCGTGCCCAGCCGTTCCAGGAACTTCGCCCCGTCGGGATACCGCCCAGCGAACGTCTCCATCAGGTCGGAGATCGCGAGGCGCAGGGAGTCGAAGTCGGCCTCGCGGACGGTCGGGGCGGGCGCCTTGGCGGCAAGAGAGGACAGGGCGATGCCGCCCAGAACGACCCCCGCGAGCAGGTTTCGTATAATCGCACGGTGCACGGTTCGCACTCTCCTCACTCCGGAAACGAGGCTGAATTCCCCTCCATCATCGCGAATCCGCCCATCCGATGCAATGGATCGGTTCGAGGCGCCTGCCCGGCGGGTGGCACGGCTGGCTTGCCCAGCCGTGTTCATTCCGGTTGAGTCTGTGGGCGAGACGGCGAGGCCGGCAGGCCGAGGCGCCGGCGCATCTCGACGAACTCGGCCCGGACTTGCGGCAGGTCGGGGGCGACGCGCTCGGCGGCGTCGAGACATCGAGCCGCTTCGGTGAGCTTGCCCTTGCCCGCCTTCGCCTCGGCGAGTTTCTCCCAGGCGATCTGATTGTAGGGGTCCAGCCGCACGCCGTCCTGCAGGTAGGGGATCGCCTCGTCGACGCGCCCCGCGCCGAACAGCGCCACGCCGAGGTTCCCGCGCGTCTCCGCGTCCTCGCCGCGGAGTCGGACGGTCTCCTGGAGTTCCGCGATGGCCTCGTCGCGCTGCCCCTTCGCAAAGAGAGCGGCGCCGAGACTGATTCGCGACTTGGTATGGCCCGGCCGGGCCCGCAGGACCTTGCGGAACTGGGCGATCGCGTCGTCCACCTTCCCGTGCGCGTACAGGACCGTGCCGACTTGGTAGCGCAGGGGGACCGGGTCGTGAGACGTCTCGATCGCTTCGAGGAACTCCGCCATGGCCTCGTCGGTCCGCCCGAGCCCCAGCAGCGCCGCACCCAGGCCCACTCTTGCGTCTCCGTCTTCGGGGAGGTGCTGCAGCAGGGCCCGCCACTGTTCGGCCGACTCGGCATAGCGGCCTTTCTCCTCCAGCAGGGCCGCCAGCCCGCGCCGGGCGTGCAGGTCGTCCGGATTCCGCTGGAGGGCCGCGCTGCGCAGGGCGACGGCCCGGCTGTCCTCCGGGGGCATCGCCCGCCGTTGGCCTTGCTGCAGCTTTCGGAAGCGCCGCTCGCGCCGTCGGGCGTGATCGTACTGGTTCGTGAAGGGGGGCTGGCCCGTGGTGCGCCAGATTCCCGTCCGCATGCGGTGGCGGTCGAGGTGCGTCAGCGCGAGCAGTTCGGCGCAGCGGTCCTTGGCGGGCGGCCGCGGGGCGGCGCCGGACCGGATCGCCTCGGGCAGTTGGCCCACGACCGCCTCGAAGACGGCCCGCGCCAGTTCGTAGTTCCCGTCGAAGTTCAGATGCACGTGCTCGTGCAGCAGTTCCTCGCCGAGGATTCCGTTGGGCGTCAGGGCGGACCCGGCCAGACGCTTTTCGGCGTCGACGAGAACGACGCCCTCTTCCGCGCGGGCGCCGGCGACGTCGCGGACCGCAGCGTTGAGGCGGCTGTCGGCCCGGAATCGCAGGGCGTCCAGATCGCGGGCGCGGACGAAGGACTCCCGGGCCCGGTCGAAGTAGGATGTCATCCAGTGCAGTCGCCCGAGGCGGAAATGCAGGTCCGCGAAGTGGTCGTCGATCTCGACCGCCGCAAGGTGTCGCCGTTTCGCTTCCTCGAGCCCGCCCCTCTGCTCGTGCAGGATGGCCGACTCGTACATCTCCTCCCACTTCGCTTTCTGCGTCTCGTCGAGGCCCGCGCGGTGCATCGAGGCGAACGGGGCGCAGTCCTTCAGGTTCGTCGCGACCGTGCAGACGATCGTGCCGGCCCCCGCGCCGCGGGCGGCGGCGCAGATGTCCGTCAGGTTCGCCCGGAAATGATCGACGATCTTGTCCAGTCGCGGATCGTCGGCTGCGACGCGCTGCTCCAGGAACATCTCCATGCCGCGCCACTCGCCCTGGTCGGTCGCGCCCGTCGCGCCGGCGAGATTCTGGATCAACTGCCCGATCGTCGTCGTTCGCACCCACAGGCTCGCCCGGATGGTCGACAAGGAGGGCGAATAGCCTCCGAAGACGGTCCCCGCCCCGAAGGGCCCGACGACCTCATTGTTGCCCATGTAGACGATGAACAAGTCCGGGTCGTGGTCGGCGCAGTCTCGGGCGATCGGCAGGACGACGTGCGAGTTGATCGCCGTCATCGCCGCGTTGATCACCTCGAACCGCGCGGCGGGGAACTGCTCGCGGAGCATGACCTCGACAATGCGGGCGAATCCGAACGCCGGGTCCGGCGTGCCCAGTGCCGCCGAGCCGCCCAGTACGAAGATGCGGTACGTCCCCTCGGGCTTCTCGGCGGGCAGGCGGAAGGGGACCGGCGCGCGACTGAGCGCACGCGGGAAGAACCGCCAGCCGAAGCGGGGATTGCCCGTGTAGGCCTCCTGCCCGGGGATCTTCCGGAAGAAGCCCGTGGGATAGCCATACCCGAACAGGCGCAGCGTACCTTCGGTCAGCAGCAGCACCAGCGCCGGCGCCAGGATCATGGCTGCCAGGCGGAAGAGCCACTTGCGGAGGCCCCGCGGCCCGGGCCGCGCAGGAGGCGGCGTCTTCGACGTCTTCTCTTCGCTATTCGACATTCGCTATTCGTTAGAACTGTCTGAAGTACCGCTTGGGGTCCTTGACCGGTTTCCGGGGGACCCAGTAGGTTTCGGCGTCGCGGTCGATGCGCCGGTGCAGCGGGTCGCGCCCGATCAGGCGGAAGACGAGCGCGAAGGGTGTGATCAGGCCGTAGAACACGATGGCGAGCACGACGTGCGAGATGACCCAGCCGATCGGCAGCGTCACGACGGTCATCGCGACGTACAGCGGGCGCAGCGCCGCGGGGGCGGCCGCACACAGCGCAGCCGACGCCGCGGCCACGCCGAACAGGACCCACGCCGTCGTCCGCGCGGCGCCCGGCGACAGCGCGAAGCCGAACAGGTGTTCCGTCGCGAGCAGCCACGCCCCCAAGGCGCCGCAGACGACCGCGCAGGCGACCCCGAACCAGCGAAGCTGGCGTCGGTCCGGCCTCCAGTTGATGTCGATCATCGCCATCTCGGTCAGTCCAGGTCGAAGCGGGCGAGGTAGTCATCGACTTCGTGCTCGGTCGCCCGGGGCTGGTCGCCCTTGAGCAGCACGCAGTCCTCGATCGCGAGCACGTCCATGTTGGTTCCCATGAAGCACTGGTACGCGGCGGCGGGCGAGCAGACGATGGGCTCGCCGCGGACGTTGAAGCTCGTGTTGATCACCACCGGGCAGCCGGTCTTCTCGCGGAAGCGGCGGATCAGGCGGTAGTACCGCCCGTGGCGGTCGCGGTCGACCGTCTGCACGCGGGCGGAGTTGTTCACGTGCGTGACGGCCGGGATCGTCGAGCGGCGGACCTGCAGCAGGCGGTCGATGCCCTCGACGTCGGCGTCGGTGTCGTCGACGCGCCGGTCGGGATGGACATCCGCGACGAGCAGCATGTAGGGGCTGTCGGCGCCGTCGCGCATCGCGAACCACTCGTGGACGTTCTCCCGCAGCACGCTCGGCGCGAAGGGGCGGAACGACTCGCGGAACTTGATCTTCCGGTTCAGCACGGACTGCATCTGGGGCGAGCGGGCATCGCCCAGAATCGACCGATTGCCCAGCGCCCGCGGGCCGAACTCCATCCGCCCGTGGAAGTGCCCCACGACGCGGCCATCAGCAATGTGATCGGCGATCTCGTCGATCAGCGCGTCTTCGTCGTCCGCGCGGCGATAGACCGCGCCGACGCCGTCGAGGAATCCGCGGACCTGTTCGCTCGTGTAGCTCGGCCCCAGCAGCGATCCCTTCTGAAGGTCGTGAACGTTGTCGACGTCGCGCGGCTTATCCAGCAACTGGTGCCACACGAACAGCGCTGCGCCCAGCGCGCCGCCCGCGTCGCTGGCGGCCGGGGCGATCCAGATGTTCTCGAACGGGCTCTCCCGCAGGATCCGCCCGTTGGCGACGCAGTTCAGCGCCACCCCGCCGGCCAGCACCAGGTTGGGCAGGTTCGTCTCGCCGGCCACGTGGGCGACGCAGCGGAGCATCACGTCCTCGGTGACCGCCTGGATCGAGGCGGCGATGTCCATCTCCCGCTGCGTCAGCGGCGCTTCCGGGCGGCGCGGCGGGCCGCCGAACAGGGCGGCCATCTTCCGCCCGGTCATGGTCATTCCGCGACAATAGGTGAAGTAGCTCATGTTCAGCCGCAGCGAGCCGTCGGCCTTCAGGTCGATGAGCTTCTCGCGGATCAGGTCCGCGTAGATCGGCCGGCCGTACGGGGCGAGGCCCATGAGCTTGTACTCGCCCGAGTTGACGCGGAAGCCCGTGAAGTACGTGAACGCCGAATACAGCAGCCCGAGCGAGTGCGGGAAGTGCAGTTCGTGGGTCAGTTCGATCCGGTTGCCTCGCCCGCTGCCGTAGCTGGCCGTCGCCCATTCGCCCACGCCGTCGACGGTCAGGATGGCGGCCTCCTCGAACGGCGAGGGATAGAACGCGCTGGCGGCGTGCGATTCGTGGTGCTCGGGGAAGACGTATCGCCCCCGGTACTCGCCGCCCAGCCCCCGGTCCATCTCGCGCGGCAGGTGCAGCTTCTGACGCACCCACAACGGCAGGGCGGCCAGGAACGACCGGAACCCCAGCGGGGCGTACGACAGGTACGTCTCCAGGATCCGCTCGAACTTCAGCAGGGGCTTGTCGTAGAACGCGACGTGGTCGAGCCCCGCGGCGGTGATGCCCGCCTCGGCGAGACAATATTCGATCGCTTCAGTCGGGAAGCGGTGGTCGTGCTTCCTTCGCGAGAACCGCTCCTCCTGAGCGGCGGCGACGATCTCCCCGTCCTGCACGAGGCAAGCGGCGCTGTCGTGATAGAATGCCGAAATGCCGAGGATATTCATGGCGGTCGCAGTACGAGACGGCGGCCGCCGCGGGCCGCCAGAACGTGTCTCTCAAGTATACGGTGTCGCTCGGGCAACCGGCAACTGGCAACCGGCAACGGGGAAATGCCCAAGCACCAATGACCAATGTCCCCAACGCAGTGCCGTAGCGGAAGGCTGATAGCTGACGGCTGACAGCTATTGCCCCTTGACCCGGATTTCCCGGATGAAAACCACAGTTCATATATAATGAGGCCTCGTT
>CAZEJA010000052.1:5079-11903 GCA_964512215.1 uncultured Planctomycetaceae bacterium | reverse complement strand
CCGCAGCCCGACGAAGTAGGCCAATCGCGGGTCGCGCCGCACGTCCAGCCCGATCGCCGCCCGTGCGAGGCTGCCGCGATCCAACTCGATGTTCGCGTCGGCCAGCAGCGTCGTGGCGTCGGAGATCAGCCACTCGAAGTCGGCGTACAGGTGATTGCGGGCAAGGCTGTACTCCGGGCGGGACCAGAAGAACCGCCCGTCGGAGGGCACGCCGGGATAGTCGGCGTCGATGAAGCTGGCGAACAGGTCGAGCCGCATCCAGTCGACGATGTCGTTGTCGGGCCCGCGCTTGGTCTGCAGGCGCTGGCGGGCGCCGAACGTCACGCCGTGCATGCCGCCGAAGTGGGTCTCGATGCCCGGGTCCATCGGGAACAGTTCGGAAGGCTCGACGCCGCCGGCGTCGGAGAAGAACACGACGACCTCGGGCGTGATGATGTGCTTGAGGGCGTTGACGTCGAAGAGGCGGCTCTTCGCGTCGGGGTAGATGCGCCAGATGTTCATGGCCGCCTTCGCGCCGACCTGCCCGTAAGGGCGGAAGTTCTCGCCCATCATAGGCTCGTCGGACCAGTAGGTCGCTCGCGCGACGCCGTAGGGGACGACGTTGACGGGCCCGAGGTGCAGCGGCGCGTCGATCTCCGCCCGCGTGTCGGCCCGCAGCATGGCGTCGCTGTCGGGGATCTTCGTGAAGTTCGCGGGGCGCCATTTCTTCACGCCCACGTGCGACTCGCTGTAGAACGACAGGCGGTCGTCGGCGAGGGGCTGGCCGAGCAGGTGGAAGCCCACGTCGGGGTAGGACTCGGTCTGCGTGTCGAAGTGGTTGATGCGGGCCTGGAGCAGCCCGGTGACGGCCCAGTTGTCGCGCTGTTTCTTCGCGTAGATCAGCGTCTCCTGGGCCTTGCCCGCGAAGAACTCCTCGGGGAAGTACTCCTCCATGAAGTTCCGGTCGCTGACGGCGGACAGTTCGACCTGCAGGATCCAGTCGTCGGGCAGTTGGTGCTTGTGCCGGAACGTCGCTCGCCCGCGCTGGTGCGGGGCGTTGACGTTCTTCCGCCGGTCGCCGAAGTCGTCCTCGCCCTCGACGTCGATCACGCCGTAGAGCAGGGAGTACCCGCTGTAGGTCTCCCGCTCGTATTCCGTGTCGAGCCCCATCATCACCCCGCGCTCGTACAGCCCGACGTCCAGGTAGGACTTGAACCCCTCGGGCTTGATCATGCCCAGCAGGCGGAAGAAGTGCCACTGCGTCTCGGCCCCGAATCCGAGGTCGCCGTCGCGCCCGATCGTGCCCTTCCGCAGCGCGGTGTGCCCCTGCTCGAAATCGGTGACGAACCTCGGCGACCAGAGGATGGGCACGCCCTGAACGTTGTACGTGGCGTTGCGGATGTCGGCGTGCCAGTTCGGCGGGCCCAGGCGATCGCCCGTCTCCGGATCGTACGGCACCTGGTCGCGCAAGTAGCCCTCGCCGGCGCCGATGTGGTAGGACGGCGTGTAGAAGTCGCTCGTGGAGACCTTCGCGTTGCGGAACCAGATCTCGCGGGCCGACAGGACGCGGGCTTCCTCCGCGCGAACGTAGATCGGGATGTTCCGCTGCTCCTGGATCGTCCGGAAGACCACGTTCGGCACGACGGCGCGGTCCGCGGTGAAATCGTAGTACGCCTCCGGGCCGCGCATGTAGCGCTCGCCTCGCGAGATGACGACGTCGCCCGTGAGGTAGACGGCCTCGATGGTTTCCCGGTCGCCCGCGCCGATCTTCGTCGCCAGCGGGCTGCGCGTGTCCTTCTTCGGAGGCTTCTCGTCCTTGCCGACGCGGCGGCTGTAGATGACGGCCGCCTGGCTGCGAAGCTCGAGGAACGCGTCCTTGTCCGGGTCGCCCTGGGAGAGGTACACGTTGCCCCGGGCGATGGTGATTCGCTTGCCGTCGCGGAGGTCGGAACTGAAGCTGTCGGCGTGGAAGTTCACCGGGTAGACCTGGGGCGTTCCCTTGGGTCGGGTGGTGGGCGCGGGGGGCTTGCCCCGCGTTCCCTTACCGGCGACGATCAGCGGCGGGCCGATCCGCTCGGACGGGCGGGTGGCCGGGGCGGGGGGCTGCTTGGCCGCCTGCTCGCGGACGCCGAGGGCCCGCTTGTAGAGCGGGAAGTCCTTCAGGGGGCGTGTGGAGACGGCCCCGCCGGCAATCGTGCGCCCGTCGTGGTGGACGGTGACGAGCATGGTCTCATCACTGGTGACGGCGCCGTTGGGCTCGATCACCTTCGCCTCGCCCTCGACGTAGACGACCATCTTGTGGCGGACGATCTTCCCGGACTTCGTGGTGGAGATCCAGATCACGCCGTCGCGCCCGCTGATGATGCGCTTGCCCAGGGCGATCTTGAAGGCCCCCAGGACGACCGACACCTGCTCGCCCGCGTCGTCGAAGCAGTGGATTTCCTTGCCGCTGATGCGGGCGTCCTCGTGGATGTACTCCACGTCGCCCATCGCAACGGGGGCCAACAGGCAGACCGCCGCCAGGGCGGCTCGCTGCCATCGCCCCCTTCGAGCGAGGGGTTTCGGACGGGACAGACTGTGTCTGGGGAATCTGGACACCGCGCGGCGATTATAAGTCCCTGTCAGGTCAAGTCAAAGGTTCTTTGTTGCCGGAGAAGGCGATTTTGTTCGGCGGTCCCGGACGACTGGAAACCCCGGCGGCAGGCGACTATAGTCACATGCATGCAAGGCGACGCCCGCTGCGAACAGCATGACAGCCATCCGCCCGAGGCGCTCAACGGGCCGCTGCGCATTTCGCGGCGTCTCGTCGCGGTGGGGATGGCCGTCTGCCTGTGCCTGGCTGCGGCGCTGCTGGCCAAGCAGATGGCGGGTGCGAAGATCGCGACGCGGGACGCCTGCGCGTATTACCTTCCCCTGGCGCGCCTGGTTACGGACAAGGGCCTGGAGGCCTCGCAGCATCCGATCATCCCCCCCGTGTATCCGACGCTGATCGGACTGGTCGGGCCCCTGCTGGACACCGCCGACGACCCGTTCGAACTGGCAGGGCGGCTGCTCAGCGCCGTCAGCGTGCTGGGCATGATCGTCTGCGTCTACGCGCTGGGGCGGACGCTGTCGGGGCCCCGCGTCGGACTGGCGGCCGCGTCACTGTGCTCCGTGAACTACTGGATTCTCCGCCTCGGCGCCAACGTGGGGCCGGCGGCGACGTACTCGCTGCTGCTGACAGGGATGGTGCTGCTGCTCGTACGCTACGCCCGCAAGCCGACCGTCCTGGGCGCCGCAGCGGTCGGCCTGGCGGCGGCGTTGGCGGGGCTGACCCGAACGGAGGGTCTGCTCATGGCGCCGCTGGCGGGCACGGTGCTGCTGGTCCTGGCGCCGCGGAATCCCGCGGGGGCGGGGGTGCGCGGGCTGCTCCACGTGGCCGTGCTGGTCGCCGTCGTGGCGGCCGTCTGGTGGCCGCGGGTGGCGTGGATGAAACAGGCGACGGGATACGCCGTTCCCGACGTTCGCGTGATCGAAGCGGTCCGGGGCTCCCAGGTGAAGGCGGAGCACCCCGAGTGGTGGCGTCCGCCCGAGCACCTGAACGACGACACGGCCGTGGGGCGACCTCGAAGCCTGGCGTTCCGGGTCCAGGAGGCGATCGAGGTGCTGGGCATGGTCCTGACGCCCTGGGCGTGGGCGCTGGCGGGGGTATGGCTGCTGCGGAGACGCCCTGCCTGCCGGCTGGACGGACAACTGATCGTGGTGGCGGTCCTCCTGGTCCAGATCGCGACCGTGGCGCGCGTCAAGGTGGACCGACGGTACGTCATGACCGTCGCGGGGATGTTCCAGGTCTGGGCGGGGCTGGGGCTGGTCGCCCTGATGGAGCGCCTCCGATCAGCCCGGGGACTGCCGCAGCGTCTGGGGCAATCCGTCTCCGCGCAACTGGTCGCACTGTGGGTCGGGATGGCGGGCCTGGCCGCCCTGCCGCTGTTCGGCTCGAACGTCGGCGTCCGCCACCAGGAACTCCGGGCCCTGGGCGAGCGCGTCCTGCGCGAGGCCGGACCGGGCGCGGTGGTGGCCTGCGCGACGTCCGAGCCCTCCTACTACGCGCAAGGCAAGGCCGTGATCCCGGTCGGGGGCGACGAGGAGGGGAACGATCTGGCCCGCGACGAACTCCGCGAGTTCTGCCGCCGCCACGCCGTCGACTTCCTCGTCCTCCGCACCCGCGACACGTGGAGCGCGTGGCTGCTCGAAAACGCCGAAGCAGGCACGCTGCCTCCCGGCGCGCTGGTGGCTGAAGCGGACAACGAACACACGCGCGGGTGGAAAGAGAAGCCCGTCCGCTCGTACCTCATTGACGTGAAGAAGCTCTTTGCGTCGGACACCATGGACTGAGGGTTCCGCTCCCTCACCGTCGCGGCTCATTCGACGCCCCGTTGCCTGTTGCCCGTTGCCCGTTGCCCTCGGCGCTTCTCCGTCGGAACCATCCCATCATCCGATAGATCGCCACCGTCCGCGCACAGTGCATCCGATGGCACCACAGCGTCCAGCCGTGCCGGCCAACGGCGTTGTCGCGGGCGACCTCGTACTGCTGACGGAACTGCTCGACGTACCCCGCGCCGGATTTGCTCGTCTCGTACCATCGGAAGGCGGCCAGGTAGCGGTCCACGAACCGCGCCGGCCATCGCGCCGCCAGGCGCAGCCAGTAGTCGTAATCCATGCAGTAGTGCAGTTCCTTGCGGAACGGTCCGACGGCCTGTCCCGCCTCGCGCCGCCAGAAGACGCCCATCTGCGAAATCCAGTTCTCCGTCAACAGCTTGCGATAGCTGTAGCGGCGCATCCGGGCGTTCTTGTACCGGGTGATCCACCGGCGGATCTCGCGATCGTCGGCGTCGATGACGCGGACCTTCCCGTACAGCCACTGCGTGTCCGGCTCGCGGGCGAAGACCGCCGCGACGGCCTGCAGCGCGCCGGGCTCGTAGATGTCGTCGCTGTTCAGCCAGCCGATCACGTCCCCCGTCGCCATGGCCATCGCTTTGTTGAGCGCGTCCGCCTGCCCTTCGTCGGGCTCGCTGACCCACCGGACGTCCTCGCTGAAACTCTCCAGCACCTCCACCGTGCCGTCCGTCGATCCGCCGTCGACGACGATGTGCTCAGCCTCAAAGCCTCCCTGCTGCGATCGCACCGACTCGATCGTCCGACCGATGAAGTCGGCGTGGTGGTACGACGGAGTCAGGACGGATATCTTCATGAGGCCGGGGCCCGTCAGGTCTTCCTTGCGAGGTAGATCTTGAACAGGGGCAAGGGGTAATACAGGGTCGCGAGCGTCGTCAGCGAGAACCGCTTCGCGAGAACGTCCCGCACCCAGTAGATGTTGTGGTGATGGTGGTTCCCGGTGAATCCCGCCAGCTTCCTCCCGAGTTTGTACGCGAGAGTCTCGGTCGGCCCGGAGATCACGGCCACGCCGTCCGGTTCCAGTATCGAGGCAAGCTGCTCCGAGACGTGCTCCAGGTCGTCGATGTGCTCCAGGACGTCCAATGCCAGGATCAGATTGAACGGTCCCTGCAGTTGGTCCAGAGACGTCTGCTCGGCGCCGGCCAGCTCGACCGTATCCCGAAGGCCCAGCTTGTCGAGGACCTGTTCGGCGGGTCGCGTATCCATGTCGTACCCGACGACACGGTCGAACAGGTCGGAAAGGAACGGCAGCATCACGCCGCCCCCGCAGCCGAAGTCCAACGCCGAGCCGCGGCGGGGCATCTTCTCGACGAACCGCATGACGATTCTCAGTCTGCGCCAGAACAACCACGCCATGAGACGGTTCGCGTGCGTGTAGGACGGGAACGCAGCGGAGTCATACTCATTCGGGCGGGCCGCAGAGAGCATCGACGCCAAGACCGGCTCGATCGTGGACCGGTATGTCCTGAATCCCTTGGCGCCTGGTTTCATGCGGTATCCTTCGGGGAAGACCGGCTGCGGGCGGCAACTGTAGTTCATCCGGGGGCCGGTGTCGAGTCCGGGAACGGATCGTGTCCTATGGGTACTATCGGCTATCCGGACAGCGACTTGAAGGTGGGCAAACCGTTCGCTACGATTCCGCCGTGAGTAACGAAGCCCCCTGCAACCTCCCGACACACCCCGAGAGCGCCCCGCCGGCTCGTCGGCGCCTGTGGCTGGTCGGCGCAGTCGTCGCAGTGGTCTACCTCGCGGGCGTGCCCGTCCAGTGGTGGCCCACGCCGGACAGCGCGATGTACCTCGGGCTGGGGCGCTCGCTCGCGGAGGGAGACGGCTACCGGTTCAATGGAGAGCCCTGCACGGTCGTCACGCCGGGGCTGCCCTGGATTCTCGCGGGCATCCGGACCGTCTTCGGGGACGGCTGCGCGGCGCCCACCGTGTTCATCGTCCTCTGCGCGCTGGGGGCGCTCGTGCTGATATACCGGTGGATCGACGCGCTCGAAGGCCGTTACGTGGCGCTGGCGGTCGTGCTGGCGACGGCACTGACGAGCGGACTCTACCATAACGCCCACCGCATCCTGACGGACGTGCCGTCCGTGACGATCTTCTGGGGCATCCTCTGCGCCCTGTGGCGGTACCGCACCGGAGGAGCGGCGTGGCTGGTGCTGACCGGAATCCTGACGGTCGTGGCGATCGTGGTGCGGATACCGATGGTCGTCCTGCTCGCTCCGTTGGGCGCCGGTGTCGTGCTGGACCGCCTGCCGACGGCGCCGCGAGCCAAGGCGTGGGCCTCCGGCGCGGTACTCCTCGTCATGGCGGTGCTGCCGACGCTGGTGTTCTACGCCATCGCCCGGAGCAGCGCGGGTTCCTCTCTCTACTACGTGACCTCTACGACAAGGAGAATTCCGGAGGGT
>CAZEJA010000052.1:0-5069 GCA_964512215.1 uncultured Planctomycetaceae bacterium | reverse complement strand
AACAGAGTACCTGCTGCTGCCCGTCTGGACCGTGGTATATCTGACGGTGGCTGTTGCTGAGATGCTCACGGGGCAGGGCGGGTGGCCTATGTTCATCCCGGCCGCTGGGTTCCTGGTGCTGGCCGTCCTGGGCCTGAGCGTTTACTGGAAGCAGGGCCTGCGCTCGATGACGGTGGTGATCGTGCTGTACCTCGGGGCCCTATCGTGGACGTCGACGCCCGAGGTCGGCATGCGACTGCGCTACCTCGTGCCCATCCAGCCCCTGCTCCTGCTGGCCGCGGTCAAGGGCACGGAACGACTCCTGCGAGCGTTCGCCCGGCGGTGGGATAGTACCGTTCGCAGGAAGATCCTGCTCCGTGCCGTGGCCGTGTTCACGGGCACCGTCATCGCCTTCCACACCCCGAAGGTCGCCCGCGAAGCCTTCTACTACAGTTCACTGAGCTACACCGACCGGTACTATGAAACGTTGCGCGACGGGGACTTCGTGGATCACCACCCCGTGGCCGGATTGCTCGAGAAGTCCTGCACCGACCCGGAACGTGTGGGGACGTTCCATGACTCGGTCCTGCACTACCTCAGTCGCTGTCTCACCGTTGGCATGCCGGTAGGCGACGACCCCGAACATCCCGACCCCGCCGCCGTGATGACCTTCCTGAGCCACCACCCGGAGGTGGCTTTCGTCGTCGTCGACACCCCCAGCGAACGTGAGAAGGACCGAGACAAGCCCTGGGAACGCTTCACACGAGACCTTATCGACGGGCTGCAACGCATGGGGATGCAGCGCATCTACGACGGCAGGAAACTCCAGGTCTTCCAGGCAGGCAACGGGAACCCCGCAGACACGTCGACTCCCCCCGCGCCCTGATCAACCGCGCTCCCACGGAACGCCTCGTCAACAGCATTGGCCTGTTGCCCGTTGCCTGTTGCCGGTCTCTCAGTGCTCGCCCCGTCGGATCGCGACGCGGACGGCGTTCTCGATGGGCGTCTCCGACAGGACGACCACGTATCCTCCCCCGCCGCAGCCGGACAGCGAGCATCCCAGCGCCTGGGCCTGATAGGGGCGGATGAACTCATCCATCCCGTTGCTCAACGTCCGCGGAAACAGGGCCGCCTTGTTCCGGAACGCCTCGTTGAAGCCCTCCGCCAGCGCGGACAGATCCCGGGCCGTTAGGGCGTCATAGCAGCGGTCGACCGCCTGGGCGTACCGGCGGACCTTCTCGGCGTCCAGTTGCGTGCCTCCCAGAACGTCGAAATGCTCGGCCCGGTTGGGCGAGGCCACCAGGTAGAGGCGGTCCTCCAGCCACCCCAGCACACCGTCCGACAGCGTGCGGTCGATCCGCTCCGGCCAATGCCCCCCGGAGTAGTACAGGCGGTTGAGGCCCGGCAGGACGATGCCCAGCGCGTCCTGCGATCCGGTCACGTACTCGCTCCCGGGGGGATTGTCGTAGCGGAACAGGATGCGCGCCTGCTGCTCGAGGTCTTCCGTCACGGGCAGCGCCGAACCCCACAACTCCATCGCCGCCGCTCTCGTGCTGGAAGCCAGCCCGCTGCGCAGGTTGAATTCGACGGTCGGCTCGATCGAGATCGTCAGAACCGCGCCGGGAGCGATGGTCGAGAGGAAGGGCTGGTCGAACCATCCGCCTGCCAGTTCCAGGCGGAAGGGAATCCGGCAGGTCGACCGCAGTGCGGTGGTGGACCGGGGGGGCAGTCCCCGCTCGGGCATCCGGTGCAGGACGACGTACTCCACGCCCAGTTCGCCGCAGAGGGCCCGCTTCTGCGGGTTATGCCCGTCCTCGTTTACGGCGAACACGTCCGGGCGGACCCGGCGCATCGTGTCCTCGAAATCGAGAAGGCCCTGTCCGGGAGAGACGATCGTCTCGTGGACGCAGGAGACGGCGTCGAGCATGAACTTCCGTTCGTCCTGGCCCATGACGGGGGCGTGCCCTTTGAGGCGCACGATCGTCTCATCCGACCCGAGCGCCACGATCAGGCGCCCGAACTGGGCGGCCTCCTTCAGGAACGCGATGTGCCCCGAGTGCAGCAGATCGAAGCACCCGCTCACCATGACTGTTCTTTCAGACACGTTCACCTGTTCGTTGCGGTGTTCCGTTTCGGTTCGCCCCTCGCCCCGCCATCATACCACGAGCGTCCCGCGTCTCAAGGCCCGGCGGGAACATAGATGCCCACCGGACCCTCCCGCCAGTCCAGCCGGTACCGGGGTCCTTTCACGTCTATCGTCTCCGGCAGGTCCGGAAGCGTTACGAAGAGGGCCTGCGGCGTGAACGCTTCCGCCCCCTGAAACCTCGACGAGACATTCGTCACGCCCACGTGCTCGATGCGAACCGCCCCGTCGCCCAACAGCACCCACAGCGGATACTCGTAGTCCTCCTCCCGGAGGATCACTCCCACGTCCGTCGCCCCGAGCGCGCGGAGACGATCCGCCGCTGCGCTATAGGGCCCTCGCAGGTCCTTGTGGTTCGCGAAGTACTGGTCCGTCCGCGACGCGGTCAGCACGCCGGGGGTCTTGACCAGAGGCCTGCCGCGGTTGCCGAGCACCCACAGCATCGACGAAGCGATCAGCACCCCGGCAAGCACGTCCACCACCCCCGCTGGAACGATCCGCCGCAGCACAGCGGCCACGAACGGCGCCGCGAGCACAAAGAGGCACAGGTGCAGCCGCGAATGCCAGGGCGACCACCGCAGCAGGAAGCAGAACAGCCCGAACGCCCCGACGATCGTCAGGGCGTACAGGGCCGCCCTGCCTCGACCGGCCCCCTTCCACCGGAGCAGCCCGACCCCCGCCAGGAGGAATAGCAGGAGGTGGGCGAGGTTGCCCGTCGTGTCTTCGTGGAACCGCTCGGGAGGGACACGAAAGTGCGTGCCCTCGAACGTCGTGCGCGGGTCGTCGGGGTCGAGCCCGACCGCCGTCAGGGCGTGGCGGATGGCGCCTTCCGTCCAGCGGCTGGCGCGGCGGCTGGTTCCGAGATGCAGCGCCGTGCTGCGAACGACGTTCGACAGCAGCACGGACGGGCCGAACGCGGCGTTGACGACCGGGCGCGGCGTCTGGCCGGCCTGGTGACGGCCCTGCCCTTCCGGGACAGGCGTTCCATAAAGTCGATAGTTCCGCAGTCCGTGCCCGAGATTGATCGCGCCGGCAATGACGCAGACCGTCACCACCGCGCCGAAGACGCGCCACCGCATTCGCCCCGCCCCGGCCAGAAGAAACCAGACCGCCAGCGGCGGGAGGAAGAAGTACGCCGTCCCCTTGGTCAGGACGGCCAGCCCGACGCTGCCGCCCAGCAGCAGCACGTCGCTCCGCGACGCGCCGACCCTCGTGACGTCCAGAACGAACCACGCCGTACAGACGACCCAGAACGTCAGCACGTAGTCGTTCTGCGTGCTGGACGCCTGGAGAATGCCCATGGGGATCGTGGCCGCAACGACGACGGCGAGGATGCGCCCGGGGCGGGCCTCGCCCAGGTGCCCCGCGATCAACGAAACGCCCACCAGCGAGCCGAGCATCGCCAGCCACTGGACCAGGTTCACCCACCGGTCGCCGCCGGAGAGGATCAGCAGGTGCGTGAGAATGTACTCCGCGCCGGGCGGGTAGCAGAGCTGCCTCGTGATGTGCGTCGGGTAGTGTGCGACGGAGCGGTTCTGCGCCCAGTGGGCGGCCCGGGACATGTGATACGTCATGGAATCCCACGTATTGGGCGGCGCCAGCAGCGCGGTAACGCCCGTGCCCGAGACGATGACGATCACGCAGACCAGCGCGAGCATTTCGCGGCGCGTCCAGGGGGCCCGTTCCGCTTGCGGAGGCGCGTCGGGGCGGCGACGTCGAAGGACGCACGTGGCGGCCGCGACGAGGATCGCCGCCACCCACCCCCCCGCCAAAGGCCACCGCGAGAGCATGCCCGCCAGACTCAGCAATTCCGTGATACCCACCATCGCCACGCCCCAGGCGACCGCCCCGCCGAGCACCGCGCGACCCCAGCCACAGCCCCGCAGACGGAAGCAGACCACCAGGAGCATCAGCGCGATGGCGGGCAGAATGGCGAGCATGGGCGGACGTACCTCGTCGAATCGTCGTGCGGACAGCCGGTGCGGGGTTCCGGCTGTCAGAATAGTCGAAGTCCCCCACGATGCAAGCGGATTGCCTCCCTCCGCCCCGGCGGGCTCGACATTCCCGCGCCGGAGCGATATGTTCGCTGTCTCGATACCGATGACCTGCATCCTGGGCATTTCGGCGTTCCATCACGATTCCTCCGCGGCGGTGGTCGTCGACGGGCGCATCATCGCATCGGCAAAGGAGGAGCAGTTCTCCGCTATCGCCCGCGACGGCGGGTGGCCCGCCGGGGCCATCGAGCACTGCCTTGCCCAGGCGTCGCTCGATCCCGAACAGTTGGATCACGTCGCGTTCTGCGAGAAGCCCCTCTTGCGGTTCGACCGGGTGCTGGAGACCCACCTGGCGGCTGCCCCGAGGTCCCTGCCGGGGTTCCTCGCGACCATGCCCCTGTGGCTGCACCGGCACCTGCACGTGCCGCGCCAACTCGACCGCGCCCTGGACGGGCGCTACGACGGGCGGTACGTCTTCATCCCGCACCACGAGTCTCACGCGGGGGCGGCGTTCTTCCCGTCCCCGTTCGACCAGGCCGCCGTACTGACGCTCGACGGCGTGGGCGAGTGGAGCACCGCGACGTTCGGCGTGGGGGGCGATAACCGCGTCGAGCGGATCGGCGAGATGCGCTTCCCGCACTCGCTGGGGCTGCTGGTGTCGGCGATGGCGTGGTACTGCGGCTTTCGGGGGTGCGGCGAGGAGTCGAAGCTGATGGACCTCGCGCCGTCGGGGCGCCCGCGCTTCCGGGGGCGCATCCTGCGAAGGCTGGTCGACCTGAAGCCCGACGGGTCGCTACGGATGGACCTGTCGTACTTCGGACACGGTCGCGGCGGGTCGGCGACGGCGTGGAAGATGTCGCGCCTGCTGGCCGGGCGGCCCCGGCGCCCGGGCGGCGCGGTCACGGATCGGGAGCGGGACGTTGCGGCCTCGGTGCAGGCCGTCGTGGAGGAAA
>CAZEJA010000051.1:0-11998 GCA_964512215.1 uncultured Planctomycetaceae bacterium | reverse complement strand
CATTTCAATTATACCCGTATCGCGTAAGGAATAAAACTGAATTTCCTTCTTTAATTTCGCACCGGGACGTATATTTCTTGCCCAAAAATTAGAAACCTCCCGCCTGTCAAGTTTTTTCCTCCCCGGTTTAAAACCTTTGCCAGCTGAAAATATATATTTATTACCTGAAATCCCAGATAGATCTAATTTTTTCAGCTCATTTATTATAAATTCAGGCAGACTAACCACACGATTCTTTCCATTTTTCGTAATACTTCCTGGAAGAATTATCACTCTTTTATCCAGGAATAAATATTCCTTCTTTATATAGGTGATCTCCTGTGGCCTAATCAGCCCATAATATGCAAGAAGCACCATGCAATAATATTCCTGGTAATTATTACTAATCAAGTATTTCTTTAATTTTTGCCGATCAGCCACTGATAGAATAATCCTTTTTTTAGCTTTTACTTTTTTCCGTTTAATAGTTTTAAAAGGATTGTCTTTAATATACATATTGCGAACCATCCAGTTGAAAAGTGAATTAAAATATACCAGAAACCCGTTGAAGCTTCTTTCGGCAAGTTTCCGTTGCATATACAGATAGCTCGATATATTAATCGCGTCCTGCCGGCTGAAATTACCGGCATACATATCATCCGATTTATTTTTTGTGACCCACTCTTTGAATATTTTTGTATATGATTCATAAGTTCTCATTGTGTCATCCCTTGATTCTCTTTTCTTTTCTTTCATAAATGTCTCTATCACATCAAAGAGTTTATAAAACGCTTTTGGCGCTTCTTCTTCTATGAAAGGATTCCATCCAGAAGCCAGCTTTATATTTATTTGTTGGCAAACTCTTTTCGCTTGCTTCCTCCTTTCAATAATTGATTTAATACGATTGAATTTAATCCTCTTTCTTTTTAATATTTGTGTTTCCGGATCTAATATATGATAGGATATATACCAGATCTTCCCTTCATGCAATTCTGCAGGAAGATAATGAATCAATGCCATATTTTGATGATTATTAACGGGCATGTTGTCGGCATTTCAAGGGTAGCCGGCAACATCCGGGTATTGTCCCGAAACTGTCCCGTTTTTTTGTTAAAAACCCCTGTATTCTTAGGGCTTTCTGCATTACAGGAAATTCTGTGCGGATGAAGGGATTCTTCTCATAATTCCCCCATCCTATAACATTCTCATTCATAACCTCTTATTTTTTTAATGATGCCTTATTTCTAATTATTTTGTCCCGTTTCTGTCCCGGGTAAATGGCTTATTTTTCTTTCTCTATAAGGCTTTGCAGAAACTCTATTTGGCATCTTTGTGCTTTATTTTCTTCTTTCAGGATTTCAAGTATTTCATCAGTTCGTTTTTTATAAATCGATTCGGGCTCCTTTACCATCGATATTTCTTCTCCCTCTGCAAACCAATATGAAATCGGAACATCAAATAATCTTGATATTTTTTCAAGTCTGTCAACAGTCATAGTTTCGTTGCGAATCATTTCATCGAAACCATGAAGACTTAAACCTATGTATTCAGCCGCTTCATATCGCTTCACTCGCTTAATACCCATTTGTTTCTTTATCTTATAGTAATACATTTCTTATTTAGATTTATTATAAATTTTAAGTATTCTTGATTTTTTATCACAATAAACTTGACTTTTAAATCTAATATATGTTATCTTTGCATTATAAATGTACAACTTATTTCTGTAATATACAAATGCAATATTTATACCATATATTTTATGAAACTGAAAGACAATATTTTAAAAGAAATTAAAAATAATGATGCGATTAGGATTGAATTGATGAGGGCGCATAAAAAAGTTGAAACTACTATATTAAGATGGCTTCGGGAAAATGCGCCTGAACTTACTTTTTTTATATCTCTCGGGATTATCTCATATTATCTTAAAAAGGAAATTATTGATCTGGTCATCATGGAAGAACATGAGAAATTATATTTCAAACTTAGTAACCAGGTTTGGACTGATTTTAAACGCCGTTTATTAACATTTTTAATCTAATCGTATGGAATATAATATCTTATTTGATTATTTCCAGGGGTCTATTAATCACCGGAACCAAATCTTAAAAGAGAAATCATCGGAACAGTTGGAAATCGAACGCATTGAGGCTGAATTAAAGGATCACCCCTGGACTGATTTTGAACAATTGAGCAACGAAGAAATTGAAGCTATATATGATGAAATCAAAAAACTTAAATAATTTATGTTTGCTTCTGTAAAATTATATAAAAATATAACATAAAACAATAATTTAAAAAAAATATTTCTATGAATTCAACTGCAATAATCTTAACCCAAAAAGATGAATTAAAAAAAATTCTCAAATCAGCAATAAGCGAATATGAAAAGGAAAAAGAATTAAAGCAACCGGATAAACTATACACCATTAACCAGGTTGCAAAGCGATTAGGCAGGGCCCATGAAACAATTAATAAGCTAGTTAAAAAAGGAGTGATTAGTACAACGAAGGACGGCCTAATTACTGAATCAGCTGTTAACGATTACCTTTATCAATAGTTTTGAAGCATTGATCTGGGGAACTTCAATTATAAATCCATGTAAAATTTGTATAATTTAATATGCCACCAACAAATTATCACAAAAAAACAGGCAACAATCGTATGAAACGATCTTTGCATACAGGAAATTCACCGGTTTTTCAGCAGCCTGTTTTTTTGGCCGGTATAAAGATATGAACGTAAAGAGTGGGACAATAATAACAATTTGAATTTTTCATAAGATTGGTTTTGGTTAATAATTTGTTAATAATGATACCCCCTTGCCTTCTGTCCCACTCGCGGGGGTTTTTTAGGGGAAAATTAATTCAAAAGTAACTATCACCGATCTGGGGGCATTATCCCCCTCTTTGAGGGGGCAGGGGGAGGAAAAATGAAATTAGACGACCAAATAAAATTCATTCAAGACCTGGACAACTCGGTTCCTAAAATCGCAGTGCTAGAAACCCTGAAACTATGGAAAAATCATTTCCCGAAAGCTCCTGGTAATTCCGTCCTAATTGGAATGAGCGGCGAAGAATATAAATTATATCTTGAATTTATGAAATTTTTAAAATTTAAAAAGAAACAGCCATGACAATAATATTCATCTTAAAATTCATCGGATTCTTAATAATCTGCGGAATCATTTTCGCAATAATGATAAGTTGTATTCATTATTTCAAAACCATCTGGCTCCGTAAAAATATCAAGAAATTCGACATCTGTAAATTTTATATTAACGAATTCAAATATATCGGAAAGGTAATTGAAAGGCTAGGTAACCAGGTAAAAGTTGAATTTATGGATGATAACGGAAAAATCGAAAAACGCATAATTCATATTAATAACATTTATCCGGCATGGTAAAATCTAAAAATTTCAATTATGAATCTAATACCAAAATTAAACCGCGACCAGGAAGTATCCCTAAAAATATTGAACCGCGTCAATGCTGATGAACTCAGCTATTCCTTAAAATCATGCCATCCGAAATTCACCGATGCATGGTTCGAAGCGCAAGATGATGAAATAGTAGTTGAATCACAAAAGGGATTCTTAGTATTAACACCAACAGAAATCCCTTGCCTGATATGATCCCGAATTTCTCATATCGGTTAAAACAATTTCTAAGGGCCGTTATCCGACACCGGCGCCTGTTAATGTCGCTAAATAAGAGTTCAATCAACTCATCAAAAGCGATTAATATCATCGATCACATTGAAAGACATATCAGATCAGGATTTAATAACAAGGGATTTGCTCGCTATCTCCTGAAAAATAAAGACAATATCAGGTTTCTTATTAAAGATAATGATACAAAAAAACTTAATAATTTCAATAGGCTAATCAATCTTTCACAATCATATCAATATTTATAATTATGAAAACAATTAATATTTTAGCAGGGATAGTCCTTATATCACTTATGACGATCACAGGATCGATATGGACGGTGTTCAATATTATAAATAATAATTTTGATTGGATTAGTATAATATTATTAGGAGGTGGCTTGCTTGGAAATATTGTACTTTTTTTTATTGCTTATATTATGAATAAAAAATTATAAATCATGCACAAAACAAGAGAAAGTATTGACGCGCAACAAAAAGCACAAACAATGACACCAATATCCGAATGTATCCAGGCTAAACTTATCGAATATGACAAAACTAATCCTCCCAGCAGGTTATATCCAGCTTTTGAAGGTGCAATAAAACGCATAGTAAAAGAAGAAATTCAATTATTAACTAAAAAGATAATTGAAATGTTCAATATATATCAAATCCGACAAGGTTCGCTAATAGAAATTGAAATGATTTGCTGGATGCTTGATCTTGAATATAATGAAGATAAACAAAAATGGATTCAAAAATTATAAATCTAAATACTTAAATCTTAAATAGTCTTGATCTCACAATCCACAATAGAGCAGATATTTTCGACTGCCAGTATAGTCGAAGTGATAAGAGACTTTTTGTCGCTTACAAAAGCCGGAGTTAATTATAATACTTGCTGTCCATTCCATGATGATAAAACACCTTCATTTGTGGTTTCGCCGGTAAAAAATATTTATCACTGCTTTGGCTGTGGCGAAAGCGGCGGGGCTGTTGGGTTCTTACAGAAATATAAATCATATACTTATCCCGAAGCTTTAAAATACCTCGCTAAAAAATATGATATCGAGATAAAAGAGGAAACACAAACCAAAGAGCAAAAAAAAAAGATTGACTTAACACAGAAGATATATCACATAAATAAACTGGCAGCCCGACATTTCTACGAAAACCTATGGAAGCCCGAAAATGCCCTTGCACTTGAATATGCACTGAGCCGTTTTTCAAAGGAAATATTAATTCATAACGGAATAGGATTTGCTCCTAACTCATGGGATGATTTATTAAAGTATTTCAAAGATAAAGCAGTTAAAGAAGAATATTTCCTGATAAGCAACCTTATCCGTGAAAGTGAAAAAAATAAAAAACTATACGACTTTTTCCGTAACCGCCTTATTTTCCCAATAATTAATAATGAAAATGTTCAGGGATTCGGAGGTCGTATTCTCCCCCACTCCGGGGGGGATAAAGGGGGAGGTGAGCACGTCTCTAAATATCTGAACTCACCCGACAGCCCCGCTTACAATAAAACAGCAACCTTGTATGGACTTAATTTCGCTGCCAGATCAATTCAAAAAACTGATAATTGCAATATAGTAGAAGGTTATACGGATGTAATCAGGTTGCAAAGTCTGAATATACTAAATACAGTTGCGCCTTGCGGCACAGCATTAACTACAACACAATTAAACATTATACAACGTTATACAAAAACTATCACATTAATATTTGACGGCGATAATGCCGGATGGAAAGCCGCCGAAAAAAATGGTAAGCTGGCTATTAAGAACGGTTTTAATGTTTACATGACCCAGCTTCCTAAAGATGATGACCCTGATTCCTTCTTTACATCAAAAATAATGTTTGATGATTGGATCAAAAAAAATAAAGAAGACTTTATTCTTAATAAATCAACTATCCTTTTTGAAGCAGCCGGAAATGATCCCTTATTAAGACATCAGGCTATTAATGATATTACCGGACTTTTATTTCATCTCGATAAATCAAAACAGGATATCTATATCGAACAGATAAGTAAAGGAACCAAACAAAAAGCTAAATTATTCCATGATAAATTAGCAGAACTAAAACAAGAAAGCGGCGATAATATAGAAGAAAGGACATGGCTACCTGATAGTGTTAATCCTAATGAATTTGAAAAGTGGGGGTTTTACGCACATAAAAACGAATATTATTTCCGCTCTAAAGGAGGTGGCATCGAAAAATTTTCTAATTTCATTATGAAACCTATCTTTCATATTACATCAATATTCGATAGCCGGCGTATTTTTGAACTTGTAAATATATATGGCTACCGGGTAGTCGTAAATCTCGATATGCAAATGATTACCAGCCTGCAGGCTTTTCAAAAAGAAATTGAGGCACGGGGTAATTATATGTTCTACGGACAAATGGCTCACCTGCAAAAATTAAAGCTGAAATTATATGAAGATACCCGTACCTGTGAAGAAATTAAAAATCTGGGCTGGCAAAAGGAAGGTTTCTGGGCATGGGCAAACGGCATATTAAATGCGGATGGCAGCTTCCAGGAAATCGATGAATATGGTGTTGTGAAATTTAATGATACTAATTTCTTTATTCCTGCTTTTTCAAAGATATATCTTAATGATAAGAGTGTTTTCCTCGATGAAAGAAAATTTCAATATAAACCGGGTAAAATAACTATCCGGGAATGGACTGAGCTTTACACAAAGGTCCATGATGAAAACTCCATGATTGGCTTTGCTTTTTATATTGCCTCGCTTTTCAGGGATCATATCTTATATTTATTCGATAATTTTCCTATTCTTAATTTGTTCGGACCAAAAGGATCCGGAAAAAACACAATGGCATATAGCCTGCTTTCTTTATTTGGGAAAAAACAAACTGAATTTAATATCCATAATGGAACCAAGCCCGGACTTGCGAAACATCTTGAACTTTTCAGTAATGCAATAGCTTTTATCGACGAATATAAAAACTCACTCGATTTTGATAAAATTGAAACCATCAAATCAATTTATAATGCGATTGGCAGAAGCCGGATGAATATGGAAAAGGGTGGTAAAAAAGAAACCACAGCGGTTAACCAGGCGGTAATTCTTGCCGGACAGGAGATGCCGACCATCGATGTTGCACTTTCGAGCAGGGTTATCTTTTTGCAATTCCTTAGTAAAAAGGGCTTATTAAAAGAGGCGAAAAATAATTTTGAAAAGCTTCAGAAAATAGAGCGTAATGGACTATCCCACTTAACCATCGAATTTCTCAAACATCGTAAGTATTTTATTGATAATTATAAAACTGTTTATGATACAGTTTTATTGGATTTTGCTGAAAAGGTTGATAAAGACCAGGTCGATGACCGTATTTTACGGAATATGGTTACTGTTTGCTCTGCTTTTAAAACCATTGAATCAAAATTTGATTTTTCATTTAATTATGATGAATTAAAGCATAAAGGAATAGAGGTAATTCAAAATCATAACGACCAGCTCAGCCGGTCAGATGAAATAGGAGTGTTCTGGAGTCTGATGGAAGCCCTGTTCGATGAAAATGTATTGATTGATAAGTGGCATTTTAGGCTAAAGATGGTTTCAGAATTAAAAACAAAAAAGGGAATATTGAATTTCCAGACAGGCAAAACTATTTTAAAATTCAAATTTTCATCGATTGCAAAAATTTATTCAGAACATCTACGGCGCCGGGGCGATAAGCCTTTACCCATTGATTCTCTTAGATATTATCTTGAAACAAACAAATCATTTATAGGAATTGAAAAGGCTTGCAGGTTTGCTCGGAAAGATTGGGACCCTTCTGATGCTATAATCGTAGAGAAAATACAAACTACATCAGCTTATTGTTTTGATTATGATATATTGAATATTAATCTTGAAAGGGTTTTGGAAACAAATCCCGATACTAATGTAAATGGAGAAAATAGTATGGATAAAATAATTGAGCCGGAAATCGTACCGGCGCCGGCAGATAATTTACCTTTTTAATAATCTTTAAAGATAGCCGGGTCCGGTTTGTCAATTATGCCCGGTTATCATAAAAAGATTCGTTCTTTCTTAAAGTATCTAATAATTCAGATTTTTTAAATAGGATTGTTCTTCCTTCCTGATAGTATGGAATCTTTTTTTCTTTTTTCCAGCGTATTAGTGTAGGATAAGAAATTCTAAGAAATTTTGCGGTTTCCCGTTGATCCAGGAAGTCTTCTGGTATTTCGTTTTGAAAATTCTTTGATTTGTTTTCTGAGTTTACCTCTCTTATTGCAGCTTTTACAAGACTTTTTAAGTCAGCTGCATTGAATGATGTGAATATATGCTTTTCCATGTTTTATATTATTTTCAGCAAAGCAACATAGAATAAGCATAATAGAAAAGGACAAGAAGTCCCTTTTAATTATTTGTATTTCAATGAATTACCTGTTTATTAAAATTGTGTAGTTAGTAACTGTTTGTAAATGTGGTTTTTATGTGGTTCTAAAATTAACTTATATCACTAAATTTTTTTTCCAATGTAAAACTAAAAGAATATATAAAATTGTTTTTTACACCTTTTACATAAGATTTAAGTGTTCTTTGATAAAATTGATTAAATTTTCGGTTTGCGCTGAAAAAAAATAAAACAGGGACAATGTTGGACAATGGGTACAATGTAATTAATAATCAAGAAATTAAGTGTTAAAAATAGGTTGTCCGACATTGTCCCACATTGTCCCACATTGTCCCGGACAATTTTATAGTTTTTTAAAACCACTATAAGTATTTGATAATAAGATACATTGTCCCTATTGTCCCTATTGTCCCGGTTATTACTATTCTGTGAGAAAATTTATAAAAAAAATATAGAGATGAAAAAAGTGATTGGTTTATAGGATTAACGATGAATATAAAACAAGATAAAAACGGCTTCTATTATTATGAAACACAGCCCCCCGGCACACGGGTCGCTTCGGCTGATGATTTTTATAATAATATGATGCAAATTATAGTCGATAAACCACTATTAGTACAATCATATTATCATCCGCACGTACTTTTTGCACTAAGGACAACAAAAAAATTTAATCCGGAAAAATTACAACCCTGGTTAGGAGATCGGAGGGTATTTGTATGGAATTGAGGATAACGTATTTGAATATGGTTTCGGGTGGCACGGGAAGCAGCCCCTTTTGAGGCGTCCACGGTATAAGTTCGCGCAAGATAGCTATTCCGCTTGCATGAGTCAGTTGCCACCTGAACTATATACAATGTTATAGGGCTTTTTTCTTTGATTACTAATTATTTAAAAATAACTAAAATGCTTATATTCAAAATTAACTACAAATTCAAAAATGGCACTACTTGTGATTTTACCATTTGCAAAGACAAAAAAAACCCAATAGCAAAGGCAGAATGGAGTTGTGAGTTGACAAAAAAGAACATATCTCCATTGATTGACGAGTATGTTTCAAAATGTGTTCCGTTTGTTTATCAGCAAATCGCTGATTTTATCGGAGAGTCTATTTTATGGGTTGACAAAAATACTGGTCAAACTCAACATTTTAAACCTTCGGTTACGGTGTCTAATTAAATGCACTACGACGGATGGTGGTATGGTGTCGTAGCGGATTAGAAGCACGAACCTTTGAATAATAACAGACTTAAATAAAAATATAATATGATTGACTTAAACGAAAAACCGCTATGCACTATATCACGTGTTATGTGCTGGGCGTGTGATAACCTTGAACTTCTTAAATCGCAACCAAACGAAAGCGTTGATTTGATTTATAGCGATATACTTTATGGAACTGGCAGAAACTTTGGCGAATACCAAGACTTAAAACCAAAGCAAGATGTAATTGAAAGCCACTACCTACCACGACTTATTGAAATGAAACGTGTATTAAAACAAAACGGTTCTATTTACTTGCAAATGGACACAAGGATTAACCATTGGATGCGTATTTTAATGGATAAAGTTTTTGGGTATAATAACTTCAAAAACGAAATTGTATGGGAGTATTATAGTATTTACAATGGGAATAAATGCTTTGCCAAATTATCAGATAGAGTACTTTTTTACTCTTTAGGCGGAGACAAGTTTAATTTACAATACAAACCTTATTCAAATGAAAGTCTAAAAAGATTAAGAAGGAATCCAAGTAAAAAAATAGATTACAGAAATAGTTTATTTGATACTGAATTTATAATAAATAGAGGTAAAAAAGTAAGTGATGTTTGGACTGATATACCTATGATAAAGGGGGGTAAAAAATATCCTACCCAAAAGCCGAAAGAGTTAATTAAACGTTTTGTTTTGGCTTCAAGTAACGAAAATGATGTTGTAGCCGATTATTATTTAGGTAGTGGCACTACTGCCGAAGTTTGCAAAGAGTTGAATAGAAACTTTATTGGTTGCGATATAAACCCGAATGCTATTGAATTAACTAAAACTCGATTAAATGCAGGAACTTAGCCTTGCACATAACGGATAGTGGTAAGCGGTCGTTTTAATGCCGTTTACCACGTGTTAGGCATCTGTATTTTATTAATTTTTAGGGAGGGAATTTTTATTATGATTTTAAGAAGATTAGGAAATAAACAAAAGATTGCAAAGGATATTCAAAAGCACTTTCCTTTACACAGAATATACATTGAACCATTTTTTGGTGCTGGCGGTATGTTCTTTAATAAACCAAAAGCAAACTACAATATAGTTAATGATTTGGATAGTGATGTTTTTAATTTATTCCAAGTTGCAAGCGCAAAACCAAACGAATTAAAAGAGGCTTTTAAAATAATGCCTGTACATTCAGATTTGCTTGAATATTGGAAAGAAAACCAAGAAACAGACCCTATAAGAAAAGCACTAAGATTTATGTTTTTAAGCAACTTTACTTATTTAGGAACTGGACAACAATTAAGATTTACAGGAACAAAAAATGAATATCCTGAAAAATTCGATTACTTACTTGATGCTACTAATAAATATTTATTTGGTGTCCAATTTGGGAATGCTGATTTTAGAAAGTTTATAAAAGATATATCGTTTCAGACCGATGGCAGGAATGATGAGGCAAAAACATTGATTTATTGCGACCCGCCATATTTAGGTACAAACGACAATTATAGTAATTCATTTACAGAACAGGACAGTATTGATTTGTTTGATACACTTGAAGCAAGTAAATGTATGTTTGCTGTTAGTGAATTTGACAATGAATTTATATTAAACCAAGCAAAAGAACGGAAATTAAACATTATTTACATTGGCGAAAGAACAAATTTAAAGAACAAAAGAACTGAAATATTAATTACAAACTATGAAAATGCACCAACGCTCTTTTCCTAATTGCTTTGAAAAAGCAAAAGTGCGTGGGCAAAAATTAATAAAATATTGTGCCTAACAAAGTATATGGCAAGGCGGGGTTTAAAAGTGCTTCCATGGCAAGCCACGATAAAGCAACAAAAAGCACCAGTGTAGTAATTCGGAACACGCCCCCGCTTTGCTATAAATGTTATAGGGCGTTTTTTAATTCAAATCATTATGAACGATTTTTTTTCACCACAGGACAAAATTAAACAGGAATCTCAGTTTGGTAAATGGCATGTATCTAAGTCAGGTGATATGATTTATGATAATGGAAGATATGCTATTTATGATAATCAATTAAAAGAAGACGATTGGATTTCTCACATGTTTGAAAAGGGTTGGATTGATTGGAATGAGTTTATTCCAGCATATTTTCAGGCTTTAAAAAATGCAGGTATTCAATTCAAACGTGAAATGGTGTTTTATTAAATGCCCCTATAATAACAGTTATAAAACATTTAAATATCACGTTCTCCATCAAATACATCTTGTGTATCAAAGTATTTATTAGCTTGTTCCATAATTTTAGAGGTAACCTCTTCTCCTAATGTCTTTCTATTTTGTGAAACAATGTCAAGTTTACGGTCATAAACATACTGCAAAGCCATTTTTATGTTCTCAATTTCTTCATGTGTTAATTGTATTGTTCTCATAATAAAACGTTTTATAACAAAGGTTATAAACAAAAACCTCTGTTTGGTTCGTACTTTTAATTATCTTTTGTGGTTCGGCTTTCAGTTCATAGCCAAACCGTTACCACACATTTAAGAACGCAAAGAAAGTCCCCACATTCTTATTAATTGTCGTAATTCATTTACATTTTCTTCGTGCTTTTTTGGCATTCTATTTCTAGTAACAACCGACCTATTGCCGCTTAATATTCGGCTTATTTCACCCCAATTAATTACTGCATCGGCATCAAAATAAAAGCCCTTATCCGCTATCTTTTTTCTATATGAAATAATTGTTTTTTCAGAAACATCCAATATTTCAGC
>CAZEJA010000050.1:0-12147 GCA_964512215.1 uncultured Planctomycetaceae bacterium | reverse complement strand
GTCCTTCGGCCAGGCCAGGCGGACCGTCCTGGCGCTGGAGGCCGAGGACGGCAAGCTGCTCTGGAAGAAGGACACGCAGATTCTCCCGCTGACGCTGACCGTCGACGCCCGGCGCGTGCTGTACCACGACGGCGAGAGCGTGGTCTGCCTGCGGCGCGACAACGGCGGATTGCAGTGGAAGTCCGGGCCGGTCGCGCGGCGCTCGTTCATCCGCAGCCTGTTCGCGCCGACGCTGGTGGTCCATGACAACGTCGTGCTGTTCTCGGGCGGCAGCGTCCAGGCGGGCACGAAAGACAACGGGGGCGGCAACAACACGATGGTGGCGCTGGACGCCGCCACCGGCAAGCAGCTCTGGTCGGCAAACCACCCCGCCTCGGGGTACAAGTCGCCGGAAGACATCTTCGTCATCGACGGGCTGGTCTGGTACGCCGCGACCTCCAGCGGCGGGCTGGATGGCATCTTCCGCGGCGGACGGGCGAGGTGAAGGTCGAATTCCCGCCCGACGTGAAGACCTACTGGTTCCATCACCGCTGCTACCGCGGCAAGGCGACGGATCGCTTCCTGCTCATGTCGCGGACAGGCATCGAGCTGATCGACCCGAAGACGAAGCACTGGGACATCAACCACTGGATCCGCGGCGGATGCCTGTATGGGGTCATGCCCGCCAACGGGCTCATCTACGCCGCCCCGCACGACTGCGCGTGCTACCTGGAATCGAAGCAGTACGGTTTCAACGCGGTCGCGCCGGCGTCGCCGACTCGGAGCGTTCCCAAGGTGGTCTCCGATGACGGTCGCCTCGAGAAAGGCCCCGCATATGGGGCGATCCTCAATCCTCGATCCTCGATCCGCAATCTCGGGGATTGGCCGACGTACCGGGGCGATGCGATGCGCAGCGGGTTCACGCGGACGAAGGTGCCGGCGCAGGTCAAGAAGGCCTGGCAGACGAACGTGGGCGGGAAGCTCAGCAGCGTCGTGGTCGCCGACGGCATGCTGTTCGTCGCGTCGGTGGACACGCACACGGTGCACGCGCTGGACGCCGACTCGGGGCAGAAGGTCTGGAGCTACACGGTGGGTGGGCGCGTCGACTCGCCTCCGACGATCCACGCGGGGCTCGCCCTGTTCGGCTCGGCCGACGGGTGGGTCTACGCCCTCCGCGCGACTGACGGGCAGCTCGCCTGGCGGTTCCGCGCCGCCCCGATCGACCGGCGGACGATGGCGTTCGAACAGCTCGAGTCGCTCTGGCCGGTGCACGGCAGCGTGCTGGTGCAGGACGGCGCCGTCTACTGCGCCGCGGGGCGGTCGATGTTCCTCGACGGCGGGGTGCGGATGCTCAAGCTCGACGCCAGGACCGGCAAGAAGCTCTTCGAGAAAGCCCTCGACGAGCGCAAGCCCGGCTCGGACGAGAATCTCCAGGCCGACACGATGTGGCTGAACATGCCCGTCGCCCTGCCGGATGTGCTCGCCTGCGACGGCAAGCGGATCTACATGAAGTCGCAGGTGTTCGACATGGACGGTAAGCGCGGGGCGATGGGCCCGGTCTCCGCCGACCCGGTCCGGCAGGCGGCCGTCCAGGATGGGGAGGAGCGCCACCTGTTCTGCCCGACGGGGTACCTTGACGGTGACTGGTTCCATCGGTCCTACTGGCTGTTCGGCAAGACGTTCTGCAGCGGATGGAAGGGCTACTACGAAGCGGGCAAGGTCACGCCCTCCGGGAAGATCCTGGTCTTTGACGATGCCCGCGTGTACGGCTTCGGACGAAAACCCCAGTACTACAAGTGGACCACCCCGATGGAGTACCAGCTCTTCGCAGCCGGGAAGGAACCGGTCGTCCGCCAGACGACCGGGCGGAAGCCCTCCGCCGTCACGTCGATGGTCAGCGTGCCCAAGTCCGGAAGCCTCGACCCGACGGGCAAGCCGCTGACGGTCGCCGCCTGGATCCAGGCCGGTGCGAAAGACGGCGTGATCGTCGCCCGCGGCGGGCCCAACGAGGGCTTCGCCCTGATCCTGAAGGCAGGCAAACCCCGCTTCGCGGTTCGCACCGCCGACGCCCTCTTCAGCGTCGCCGCGAAGAAGCCCGTAGGGACGAAGTGGACGCACGTCGCGGGCGTCCTGACGGCTGACAAGAGGATGCAGGTCTACGTCAACGGACAGCTTGCCGGCTCCGGCAAGGCCGGCGCATTGATTTCCTCTAACCCCAGTCAGGGCATGGAGATCGGCGCCGACGACCGCGGCAGCGCAGGCGACTACCCCACGCCGTTCGGCTTCACCGGCCTGATTGACGAGGTCCGCGTCTATCACCGGGCGCTGAGCGCCGCGGAGATCCGCGCCGCCGCTCGCCCGGGCGGGAGAGACACCGGGCTGGTCGCCTACTACTCGTTCGACGCGGGAACTGCCAAGGACGATTCCGGGAACGGCAACACCGGCAGGACGGCTGGCACGTCGGTGGTCGAAGGCAAGTTCGGCAAGGCCCTGAAGTTCACCGCCCCGCGGGGCAAGGGCGGCAAGCCAGGCGTCTCCCGCTATCTGGTCAAGCACGACTGGACGCAGGAGGCGCCCCTCCTCGTGAGGGCGATGGTGCTGGCCGACAAGACGCTGTTCGTCGCGGGCCCCCCCGACGTGCTCGATGAAGAGCAGGCCGCCAAGGCGCTCAAGAGCCCGTCGATCCTGGGCAAGATGCGGCAGCAGGTAGCCGCCCTGGCGGGAAAGAGCGGCGCCGTGCTCTGGGCGGTCTCGACGGTGGACGGTTCGAAGCTGGCCGTCTGCCGACTCGACGCGCCGCCCGCGTGGGACGGCATGATTGCGGCGAACGGGAAACTGTACCTGTCCACGGTGGACGGCAGCGTCGTCTGCCTGGACGGCCGGTAAGCAGCGAGGAGTTCGGACGACCATGAAGACAGCAACACAGCGGGTCTGGGTGGCGGGAATCGTTCTGTCCTTCGCGGCGGCGGGCGCCGCGGCGGAGGGGGAAGCGAAGCGGATTCTCGATGCGACGGGCGTCCAGGGCGGACTCATCGTCCACCTCGGCTGCGGAGACGGCAAGCTGACAGCCGAACTGCGCGCGAACGACGCCTACCTGGTCCACGGGCTGGACGCCGATGCGGGCGACGTGGCCAAGGCCCGGGCAACCGTCCACTCGCAGGGCCTGTACGGGCCGGTGTCGATCGACCAGCTTCGCGGCGGGAAGCTCCCCTACGCGGACAATCTCGTGAACCTTCTGGTCGCCAACGACCTCGGGGGCGTGAGCATGGACGAAGTGATGCGCGTGCTCGTGCCGAACGGGGTGGCGCAGGTCGGCGGGAAGAGAACCGTCAAGCCCCGTCCGGCCGACATCGGAGAATGGTCGCATCACCTCCACGCGGCGAATGGCAATCCCGTGACGCCGGACCGGCAGGTGGGGCCGCCCCGACGGATGCAGTGGCTGGCCGGGCCCAAGTGGCAGCGCGACCACGACACGGACGCGAACGTCAACGCCCTCGTCAGCGCCGGCGGGCGCGTGTTCTACCTGGTCGACGAGGCCCCGATCAGCCTGACCGGCGCCAACGGACTGCCGGACAAGTGGCTGCTCGCCGCCCGGGACGCGTTCAACGGCATCCTGCTGTGGAAGGTGCCCGTCAGCAAGTGGGGCTGGCGCGAATACAAGAAGACGCACTATCGCACCAGGGCCGACGTCGTCCCCGTCAACGTGCATCGGCGCGTCGTCGCGACGGCCTTCTATGTGTACGCGACCCTCGGGATGGGGGCGCCGGTCAGCAAGCTGGACGCCGCGACGGGCAAGGTCCTGCACGTCTACGCCGACACCGAGGGAACCCGCGAGATTCTGCACGACAACGGTCAGTTGATCCTGACCGTCCCGGGCAAGACGGGGCTCCGGCTGATTGCCCTCTACGCCAAGAGCGGCAAGACCATCTGGGCTACCCAGGGCGAATACGCGGGGACGTCCAGGGAAACCGGAAAGCTCAAGCTGCAGAAGCAGGCGGTCCTCAACGCCGCCGCCGGTGAAGAGTCCGTGTGCTTCATGGACACGACCGAGATCGTCTGCCTGGACCGTCGAACCGGCGCCGAGCGATGGCGCACCAAGCCGGTGGCCAAGGGGGCAAGCCTGTGGGCGGGGACCCTGATCGTCACCGGCGGCGTCGTTCTCTACGCCGAACAGAATGTGGTCGTCGCGCTTTCGGCGACCGACGGCGCCGTGTTGTGGACGCGTCAGGCGAAGCTGCCCGGCGGGCTGTGGTTCTCGTGGAAGGACGTCTATGTCATCGGCGGACGGGTGTGGACATGGGGAGCGGCCGCGGACAGACGAGGCGGGATGTCCGAAGCGCACGGGCTGGACCTGAGGACCGGGAAAGTCAGGAAGCGGGTGCCCCTCGGGAACATCTTCAAGGTGGACCATCACCATCGGTGCTACCGCAACAAGGCGACGTCGAGGTACATCATCGCCAGCCGCCGCGGCGCGGAGTTCGTCGACCTCGAGATCGGGCAGCACTCGGTGAACAACTGGGTCCGCGGCATCTGCCACCTGGGCATGATGCCCGCCAACGGCCTGCTCTACGCCCCGCCCGAACCGTGCAAGTGCTACTGGTACGAACGGGTAAGCGACTTCTGCGCCTTCGCCCCGGCCGCTGCGTCGCCCGGAAAGCCGAACATCGCCCCCAAACCGCTCGCCGGTTTCGCGCAGGGCAGCGCCGACGGCGCCGCGGCCGGACCGGAAGACTGGGGCACCTTCCGCGCCGACCCCGCACGATCGGGCGCCACGAAGGTGCGCCTCCCCAAACGTCTGAAGCCCACATGGGAGACGGACCTCGGCGGACGACTCAGTGCCCCGATCTCGGTCGGCGGACAGGTTTTCGTCGCCGCCGTCGACGCCCACACGGTCTACGCCCTCGACGCCGCAAGCGGCGAGAAGCTCTGGCAGCACACCGCCGGCGGCCGCGTCGACTCCCCGCCCACCTACGCGAAGGGCAAGCTCGTGTTCGGCTCGGCGGATGGCTGGGTCACGTGTCTCCGCGCTTCCGACGGCGCGGTGGTCTGGCGGCTCCAGGCTGCCCCGAGCGGCCGGCTTGTCGGCGCGTACGGTCAGCTCGAATCCGCCTGGCCGGTACACGGCAGCGTGCTGATCCTCGATGGAATCGTCTACTGCGTTGCCGGACGGTCTTCCTATCTGGACGGCGGCATCCATCTCTTCGGGCTCGATCTCAACACCGGACAACTCCGCCATCGCGCCCACATCGAAGGCCCGGAGGTCGACCTCAAGAACCCGGGCTGGTTCGGCGACTACAGCAAGGTCGGCGGGCGCGGCGCCCTGCCCGACATCCTGCAACTCAACGGATCGCTCATCTGCATGCGGAACCGCGCCTTCGACCGGCAGCTCAAACCCAGCAAGACCCCCGCCCCGCCGCACCTCCAGCCGCTGGGCGGCTTCCTGGACGACACCTACTTCAAGCGCTATTACTGGTTCTACGGCACGCCCATGACCCAAGGCGTCTACCAGGGGATGGCCAAGCCCAGGATCACCGAGAATCAGATGTCCAATGCGATGGCGCAGCTGCTGGTTCGGGACGCCGACGCCCTGTACGGCATGCGGATGTTCGACTCCATGAAGCTGCTCAACGCGAACAACTACTTCGTCCCCGCCAAGGAAGGCTACCTCATCTTCAAGGTGCCTCCCGGGCAGGGCGAGCCCGCCTGGACGCAGCGCGTGCCCATTCGCGTCAAAGCGATGGCCGTCACGCCGGACCGTCTGGTCCTGTGCGGGGCCCCGGACGTGGTCGATCCCGCCGATCCCCTCGGCGCCTTCGAAGCCCGCAAGGGAGGACGCCTGCGCTTGCTGTCCACGACGGACGGCAGCACACTCGAAGAGCACAAGCTCGACTCGCCCCCCGTGTTCAACGGCATCGCCGTCGCGCGGGGACGCCTGTTCGTCTCGCTCAAGAGCGGGAAGGTGACGTGTTTCGCCGCGAACAAGTAAGCAAGAAGGAGCGCGAACGACCATGACGACAGCGACGCGCTGGGCTCTGGCGACGGGAGTGGTCTTCGTATTCGCTGCCGCGGGCGTTGCGGCGGATGGGGAGGCGAGGGGGATTCTGGACGCCGCAGGGATCAAGGGGGGGCTGATCGTCCACGTCGGATGTGGCGACGGGAGGATGACGGCGGCCCTGCGTGTCGACGACAAGTACATCGTGCACGGGCTGGACGTGAAGGAGGCCAACGTCGCGGCCGCCCGCAAGCTTGCGGACGGCCTGGGCCTGAGCGGGAAGGTGACGTTCGACACGTTCGACGGGAAGCGACTGCCCTTCGCGGACAACCTTGTGAATCTGCTCATTGCCGACGACCTCGGCGACGTGCCGTTGGACGAGGTCATGCGCGTGCTGGCGCCGCTGGGCGTGGCACACGTCGGGGGAAAGAAGACTGTCAAGCCCTGGCCCGATGCGATCGACGAGTGGACGCACTACCTCCACGACGCGACGGGCAACGCCGTCGCGCACGACCGCGAGGTCGCCGCTCCAAAGCGCCTCCAGTGGATCGGCGGGCCCCTGTGGAGCCGCAGCCACGAGTACGACTCCAGCTTGTGCGCGATGGTCTCGGCGCGAGGGCGGCTGTTCTACATCTTCGACGAAGGCCCGACGGGCATCATCGACAAGCGCATCCCCGACAAGTGGACACTGATCGCGCGGGATGCGTTCAGCGGCGTGGTCCTGTGGAAGCGCCCGATTCCGCTGTGGGGATGGAAGGCGTGGAAGCGGGCGACACTGGAGCAGGCCGATTGGTCCCGCATGCGCAGTCAGCGCAACCAGCTTCCGCCCGGGGTGGCCCGGCGCCTGGTGGCTGCGGGAGATCGCATCTACGTCACGCTGGGCTACGAGGCGCCCGTCACCGCGCTGGATGCCGCGACCGGACAGACGCTGACGACCTACGCGGACACGGAACGGACGGACGAGATCGTGCACGCAAACGGCGTGCTGGTGCTCCGCATCCGGACGGCGACGCCGCCTTCCACCGCGACGACGGACAAGAAACGCCGGGGCAAGCCCCAGCCGGTCATCCGCGGGAGTATCGTGGCGCTGGACGCCACCAGCGAACGCCGCCTGTGGCAGGTGAAGACGGGAACCGTCGCGCCCCTGTCGCTGATGATGAGCGGCGGGCGCGTGTTCTACCACGACGGGGGCGCCGTCGTGTGTCTGGACGCCGCCTCCGGTAAGCAGCAGTGGCGGACCCCCGCGGCGGGAGGCGGCACGACCGTCGTCTACCGGAACGTCGTGTTGTGCGCGAACTCCAAGCAACTGGTCGCGATCTCGACGAAGACGGGCAAGGAGATGTGGACACTGCCCGGCGCCCGGGGGTACGGCGCGGCCAATCCCCCCGACCTGTTCGTCGCGGACGGGCTGGTCTGGTACGGGCGCGGTCGCCACGTCCAGCCCATGCACGATGCGGAAGTGGAAAGCCTCGCCGGCTACGACCCGTGGACCGGCAAGGCGGTGCGGACCGTGAACGTGGGCCCCGTCATCACGCACGGGCACCACGCGCGGTGCTACCGCAGCAAGGCGACGGACAACTACCTCCTGCTGCCCAAGCGGGCCACCGAGTTCATCGACCTGCAGGGCACGAACCACTCCCGCCACAACTGGGTCCGCGGCGCCTGTCGGTACGGCATGCTGCCCTGCAATGGCCTGCTGTACGCGACCCCGCACCCCTGCTTCTGCTACGCGGGCGTCAAGCTCGGCGGCTTCATGGGCCTGTCCGCCGATGCGGTGGGATTCCCGTCTGAAGGCGACACCCCCCGACTCACCAAGGGCCCCGCCTATGAGGCAATCCGCAATCCTCGATCCTCGATCCTCGATGCAGAGGCATGGATGATGTACCGGCACGATCACAAGCGCAGCGGGACTGCGTCGACAGACGTCCCCCCCTCCCTCGCGCCCATCTGGGACACGAAACCGGGCGGCAAGCTGACCCAGCCCGTCGTCGTCGGGCAGCGACTGTTCACCGCCCGCGTCCACGCCGGGCAGGTCCGCTGTCTGGACGCCGAAACGGGCAAGGCCGTCTGGAACTTCTCCGCCGGCGGACGTATCGACTCGTCGCCGACGTACTACCGAGGGCGTCTGATCTTCGGGTCAGCGGATGGAAACGTGTATTGTCTCCGCGCCTCCGACGGCGTGCTGGCCTGGAAGTTCCGCGCCGCTCCCGTCGACCGGCGCGTCGTGGCGTTCGGGCAGGTCGAGTCGGCCTGGCCGGTGCACGGCAGCGTACTGATCTTCCAAGATGTGGCCTACGTCACGGCCGGGCGGTCGTCGTTCCTGGACGGCGGGATCTTCCTCTACGGGCTCGACCCCGCCACGGGCGAAAAACTCCACGAGACGCGTATGGACGGCCCGCACCCGGACCTGACCGTCCGCGACGAGGACGCCTACGCGATGGAGGGCTCGAAGTCCGACATCCTCGTCACCGACGGCGAGTTGATCTATCTGTTCCACAACGCCTTCAACGCCCGCCTCGAGAAGCAGCCCACGCCCATCAAGGGCAAGCGCGGCGTGCGGAACCTTGGCGTGCGCGACTTCGGGCTCCATCTGTTCTCCAACGCGGGCTTCCTCGACCAGACCTGGTTCAACCGGAATCACTGGCTGTACGACAGCCAATGGACCGCGTTCAACTTCACGCACCAGTCCCCCAAGGCCGGGCAGTTGGTGGTCTTCGACGACACGCACACCTACGCCGTGAAGGTCTACTCGACGCGGAACAGGCTGAGCCCGCAGTTCTTCCCCGCCACAGATGGATACTACCTGGTCGCCGACCGCAACGACAACGACCCGGTCGTCGTCGCCAGCGACGGCAAGGGCGGGCCGAAATTCCTCCGCTGGCTGCCGCAGACCGAACCCCTGCAGACCTGCTGGAACCTCGGCGTGGGCTTCGCCCGCGCCAAGCCCGCCGCCTGGATGAACAATCTGCCCGTGCGGATCCGGGCGATGGTGCGGACGGGCAACGCCCTGTTCGCCGCCGGTCCGCCCGATGTGCTCGACCCCGACGACCCGACGGCCGCCCTGGAAGGCCGCAAGGGCGCCGTGCTGATGAGCTTCGATCCGAAAGACGGGAAGAAGCTGTTCGAGTGCAAGCTGGACACTCCCCCCGCGTTTGACGGCATGTCGGCCGCCGGCGGACGACTGTACATGGTAACCGTCGACGGCCGCGTGAGGTGCTTTGGCAAGGCGAAGTGAAGGAGATGAGACTGTGAGTATGACGACACGTGTTGCTGCTGCGCTGACGTTCTGTGCGGGATTTGTCTCCGCCGTCGCTTCCGCGGACGAGCAAGCCGGAGCGATCCTGCGGGCCACAGGCGTCAGGGGCGGGCTGATCGTGCACGTTGGGTGTGGGGATGGCAAGCTGACGGCTGCACTGCGCGCGGGCGATGGGTGCCTCGTCCACGGATTGGATACCGACGCGAAGACCGTCGCGGCCGCGCGGGCGCACATCCAGTCGCGCGGCCTGTACGGCCCGGTTTCCGTCGATACGTTCGACGGGCGGAACCTGCCCTACGCGGACAACCTGGTCCGCCTCGTCGTCGCGGACGACCTCGGCCAAGTCCCGATGGCCGAGGTCCTGCGCGTGCTCGCGCCGAGCGGCGTGGCGCAGGTCGGCGGGAAGACGACGGTCAAGCCGCGCCCGACCAACATCGACGAGTGGACGCATTTCCTGCACGACGCCACCAACAACGCCGTCGCCCACGACACGGTGGTGGGCCCGCCCAGGCGGATGCAGTGGGTCGCGAACCCGCCCTACGCGCGCAGTCACGAGATCGACTCCAGCATGAGCGCCCTGGTCTCGACCGGTGAGCGGATCTTCTACATCTACGACGAGGGGCTGATCGGCATCACCGACCAGCGCCTCCCCGCCCAGTGGTCGCTGATCGCCCGCGACGCCTTCAGCGGCGTGCTGCTCTGGAAGCAGCCCATGCCCCTGTGGGGATGGCGGGAATGGAAGAAGTCCACGCTGGAGGGCAAGGACTGGACGAAGCTCTCCGGGCAGCGGGGGCGTTTCCCCTCGTCGCTCGCGCGGCGGCTGGTGGCCGTCGGCGACCGCGTGTACGTCACGCTCGCCTACGCGGCGCCGCTGTCGATCCTCGACGCCGCCACGGGCAAGGTGATCCGCACGTGCAAGGGCACGGAGGGCACGGATGAGATCCTCTGCAGCGACGGTGTCGTCGTTGTGTGCATCCGCAACATCCAGGGCTCGCAGACGCAGCGCCGTACGGGCAAGGCCCCGCCCGCCCGTCTCATGGGCCTCGACGCCGCGACCGGCAAGGTGCTTTGGACAGAGACAAGCGACAAGGTGCAGGGCGGGACGATGGCGGCTGCGGGGGGAAGCCTCGTGTACGTCAACAGCAAGAACCTGATCTGCCGCAACATCAAGACGGGCCGCGGACGCTGGCACACGTCGCGCAAGGGCGGCGGGACGCTCGTCGCCCGCGCCGACGTCGTCCTGATGCGCAGCGGGAACACGTTCGAGGCGTTCGCGATGAAAGACGGCAAGCGCCTGTGGAAGAAGTCGCTCACCGGGGCGAGCGGAGCGATCCGGGCGGACCTGCTGGTCGCCGACGGGCTTCTCTGGCAGGGCGTGACCACGCCGGGGCTGATCAAGGACGCGAGCAAGTACTGGGACCAGCCCTTCAAGAAGCCGCGCCACCCGCAGACGGGCGTGACCATGGTCGGTGTCGATCCGCGGACCGGCGAGCAGCGCAAGACCATCGAGATCACCAACCTCATCACGCCCGGTCATCACTTCCGCTGCTACCGCAGCAAGGCGACCGACCGGTTCATCCTCTGGCCGAAGCGGGCGATCGAGTTCATCGACCTGAAGGGCGACGCCCACATGCGGAACGACTGGGTCCGGGGCATCTGCCGCTACGGCGTCATGCCCTGCAACGGGCTGCTCTACGTGCCGCCCGACCAGTGCTTCTGCTACACGGGTGTGGACGTCCCGGGCTTCAAGAGCCTGGCGCCCGCGCCGAGCACGCCGGCGGAGGAAGACAATGCCCCGCGTCTTGAGAAAGGCGCCGCGTATGGGGCAATCCGCAATCCTCAATCCTCGATCCTCGATTCCGATGGGTGGACGACGTTCCGTGGGGATGCCAGGCGCTCCGGGGCGGCGGCGACCAAGGTTCCCACGAAGGTCGTACACATCTGGCAGACGGAGTTGGGCGGGAAGATCACGCAGCCGGTGGTCGCCGGGGGACGACTGTACGTCGCCTCCGTCGACACGCACACGGTCCACGCCCTCGACGCGGGTTCCGGGCGGAAGGTCTGGAGCTACACCGCCGGCGGGCGGGTGGACTCGCCGCCGACGATCCATGGCGGGCTCGCCCTGTTCGGATCGGCGGACGGGTGGGTCTACTGCGTCCGCGCGGACGACGGGACGCTGGCGTGGCGATACCGGGCAGCCCCGCAGCGACGGCGCATCGTCGCGTTCGGGCAGGTGGAGTCGGCCTGGCCGGTGCATGGCAGCGTGCTGGTGAAGGGCGGTATCGCCTACGCGTCGGCCGGGCGGTCGTCGTACCTCGATGGCGGCATCCGCGTGGTCGCCCTCGACCCGGCCACGGGCAAGCTCCTGCACCAGACCTGCATCGACGGCCCGCACCCGGACATGAGCAAGGACATCGGCAAGCCCTTCTCCGCGGAGGGCACGTTCTCCGACGTGCTCGTCACCGACGGGACGTACCTGTACATGCAGCAGGTGATGATGGACGCCGCGCTCCAACCGATCGCCCCGCCGGCAATGACGAACATGGGCGATAAGAAGTTCGGGCGTCACGTCTTCTCGACGGCGGGCTTCCTGAATGATGCCTGGTGGAACCGCACCTTCTGGATGCACACGGAGCGGTACCCGGGTTTCTACCTCGCCCAGCAGTCGCCCAAGACCGGGCAGTTGCTCGTCCACGACGACCAGACCACCTACGGCGTGAAGTGCTACACGACGCGGAACGTGCACAGCGCGATGTTCTTCCCGGCCACGGACGGCTACCTCCTGGTCGCCGACGACAACGACACCGAGCCGATCCTGGTCGGCGACCCGGGCAATCCGAAGGCGATCAAGTGGCTGCCGACTCAGCATTCGCGCCGAGAGCTGCAACTGACGCACAAGGCGGTGGATTTCGACAAGGGC
>CAZEJA010000049.1:0-12212 GCA_964512215.1 uncultured Planctomycetaceae bacterium | reverse complement strand
CCTGGGCGCCATCTACGGGCGCATGAAGAACTACCCCAAGTCGATCGAGCATTTTCAGAGGTGCCTGCAGATCAACCCGCGTCATCGCGTGGCGTGGTCCAATTTCGGGAGCGTGCTGCTGATCGTAGGCAAGCCCGACCAGGCGGCGGAGTGCTTCCGCCGTGCCCTGATGCTCAACGCAGGCAACGTGTCCGCCCACCTGAGTCTGGCGAATATCCTGATCCAGGCGGGACAACTGGATGAAGCGGAGAAGCACGTCCGTGCTGTGCTGAAGCTTGTGCCCGGCCACCCGCTCGCACGGCAACTCCTGGAGAGGATCCAGAAGCTGCGGAGCGGCGCCCCGATCCAGCCGCCCACGGCGCCGCCCGGAAAGGCGGACCCATGAGCAAGCGCCGCGCGAAGCGCCGCTCGGGTCCGTCCGCCCCCCAGGCGGACGCTCCGCCTCCCGCTCGTTCCGCGCCGCGGCGTTGGCCGCATGCCGTCGGCGTGTTCCTCGTCCTGCTCGTCGCCTATCTGATCAACGGCGACATCCTGCCGGGCAACGACTCCAAGCCCAGCACGTTCCTGCCCGTCAGCGTCCTGAACGAGGGCAACCTGTCGTTCACCCCCGCGGAGATGCCCTTCATGTTCCGCTGGGCGATCCGGACTCCGCAGGGCTACCGCCCCGCGAACTTCAACCACCTGCAGTGGGACCGTGTCGTGGCGGGCAGGACGATCCGCGACCACTACCAGGCCGGAACGCTTCAAGTGCACCACGAGATGTACTACGTCGTGCCCTCCGTGACCGACGGCAAACCCGACCGGTCCGTCTGCGTCAACACCTTCGGGCCAGGCGCGGGATTGTGCGCGCTGCCCGTCGCAGCCGTCCTTCATGCAGCCAAGGGCGACCTGAGCAGGGAACTCAAGACCCTCTGGTTCGGTGCGAAGTTCGTCGCCGCCGCGATGGTGGCGGCCTCGGGGGCGCTGATCTTCCTGACCGCCTGCACGTTCATCGGATGCGGCAAGGCGGCCGCCGTGGCACTGGCCTACGGGCTGGGCACGTGCGTGTGGTCCACGTCCAGCCAGGCGCTCTGGCAGCACGGGCCCAACGAATTCTTCCTCGCGCTGGGCACGCTGCTGCTCGTGCGAATCGACCGCGGCAAGCGGAATGCCGCCCTGTGCGGGCTTGCCTACGCCTGCGCCGTCGCCTGTCGTCCGACCAGCGTGATCGTCGTCTTCGCCGTCGGCGTGTACCTGCTGATCGCCAAGCGCCGCTCCGTGCTTCCCTACGTACTCGGGGCGCTGCCGGTGGCGCTGCTGCTGGCGGGGCATAACGCCTACTACTTCGGCTCGCCTTTCACGTTTGGGCAGGGGCTTGCCGGGGGCGAGGTGGCCAAGTTCAAGACGGGCTCGCCTGAATTGTGGCGCCTGCCGATCATCAGCGCGGAGTTCTGGGAAGCAGCGGCGGGGCTGATGGTGAGTCCGTCGCGCGGGCTGCTGGTGTATTCGCCGATCATGCTCCTCGCGTTCTGGGGGCTCGTGGTCGTCTGGCGACGGAAGGAGTACACCGCCTTCCGCCCGCTGACCGTGGCGCTGGCCGGGCTGCTCGGGATCGCCTTCTGCTGGTTCGACTGGTGGGGGGGCTGGGCGTACGGATACCGCCCGATCGTCGACACCATGCCGATCTTCGCGCTGCTGCTGATCCCCGTCGCCGACGCCGTCTGTCAGCGCAAGTGGCTGGTCGGCATCGCGGCCGTGCTGTTGGTGTGGTCGATCTCCGTGCAGATTCTGGGCGCCTGGGCGTACAACCTGTCCGGCTGGAACCAGCGGCTCACCGCCCGTCTGGCCGTGCCCGGGCGACGTCAGCCCCTCGTCGTCCATCACCAGGCCCTCGCCCAGCGGTGGCGCGAGACGGGAGCGAAGCTCCTCGCGTCGGAGTCGGCGGACATCGACCAGCAGACCAACCGGCACCGCCTCTGGTCCGTCTCCGACTGCCAGATCCTCCACTACCTCCGCCACTTCAACGCCGAACGGGCCGCCAAGCGAGAAATGGTCCGCCAGTGGATCCAACGTCCCGAAACGTAATCCATTTCGGATTGCGGACCTGCCTGCCGGCAGGCAGGTCCGCAATCCGAAATCCGCAATGCCTTACTGCTTCATCTCCTCCCACAGACGCCGTTCGGCTTCGTTGAATCGTGTGAACGTTTCCTCCAGGTGCTTGCGGATGTTCTGCATCGTCTCGGCCGCGACGGTTTTCGGATCGACGGCCTTGAGCTTGGTGATCGCCTGATCCAGTTCGGCGGCCCCGTTCGAGAACGCCCGCGCCGCGTCGTAGATGTTCTGCGAGCGGATCTCGTCCTTCTTCGGCTCGTACAGCAGACGCCACGGATTGCGGCGGACTTCCTTGCTGACCGACTTGAGGTTCACGGACACCTGATTGAGGTTGTCGATCATCTCGTCGATGTTGTCGCGGTTGTGCACGACGACCTCGCGGCCTTGCGCGGAGATCGTCGAGAAGTCCTTGGCGATCTTGAGCACCTCCGTGTTGGCCTGCCGCAGCGTGGCGAGGATGTCGGCGATGTCGTTCTTGGCGTAGGTGCGGATGTGCTCGGCCGTCTCCGCGACGGCCGTCAGCGTCTTGGCCACCTTGGGGCGGGCGTCGGCGGTGATGACGTTCACATCGTCGATGCTGCGGTGGGCCTTGGCGACCATGGACGTCTTGTCCGTCACGTCCGTCTGGGCGGCCAGGTTGCCCGTGAGCGTCCGGACGTGGTCGGCGCTGCCGTGGATCTTCGCCAGCAGCGTGCCCTTCTCGTCCGGCTGCAGTTCCCGGCGGATCTGCCCGGCCGCCTTGGCGAGATCGCCGCCGGCGGTGCGCATGTCGTCGAGCAGGGCGTTGATCTTGGTGAGGACCTTCTCCACCTCGCCCGCGCCGAGCAGGCTCTTGACCTTCCCGGCGATCTCCTTCAGGTCGCTCGCGGTGTCGGTCAGGTCGCTCATCGCCTGGTCCAGCCCGCCGGCCAGGGGGATGGGGTGCTCTTCATTGGCGAGGGGCAGGCCCTCCGAGCCGCGCGACGTGATGACGAGCTTGGTCCCGGCGATCATACCCGAGATGATCTTCGCCTTCGCGTCGGCGTGCAGGACGACGCCTTCCTGGTCGATCTCGACGAAGTACAGCGTTCGGCGGATCTCGGGGCGCAGCTCGATGCGGGCGATCCGCCCGACGGGCATGTCGTTGATCTGCGCGAAGCCCCCGACCTCGAGCCCGAGACTGCCCGAGCCCTCGTCGACGTAGAAGACGGCGGTCTGCTGCGTGGATCGCAGCAGGCCCGGGCCCAGCCAGATCACGACGCCCAGCAGCACGGCCAGTGCGGCGATCACAAACAGCCCGGCGACCAACTCGCTGCGTTTCTTGCGTGGCATATCGTCCGTCTCCGATGAAAGTCTCTGTGCGGCGTCAGCGTCCTTCCGCGGCCTTGAGGATGTCCCGGGCGTACCCGCTGGTGAGGCGCCTGCGCGTAAGCGGCCCGTCCGAGTCGCCCCGGAGGAACTGGCGGATCAGGTCCGCCGTCTCGTCGCCCGTGGGCTCGGCGTCGCGGATCGTCTCGAACTCCTCCCGCGGTGCGATCTTCAGCATCTTGCCCTGGTCCAGCATCGCCATCCGGTCCGCGATCCGAAAGGCGGAGTCCATCTCGTGCGTGACCACCACGCTCGTGACGCCCAGCTTGCCCGACAGGTCCATGATCAGGTGATCGATCTCCGCCGACGTGACGGGGTCCAGCCCGGCCGACGGCTCGTCGTAGAAGAGGATCTCCGGGTCCAGCGCGATCGCCCGCGCCAGGTCCGCACGTTTCTTCATCCCGCCGGAGATCTCGGCGGGCATCAGGTTCACCGCCTCGCGGAGGCCCACCTGCTCGAGCTTGATGCGCACCATGATCTCGATGGTGTTCGCGTCGAGGTCCGTGTGCTCTTCCAGGGGGAGGGCGACGTTCTGGCCGACCGTCATCGAGTTGAACAGCGCGCCGGACTGGAACAGGATGCCGAACCGCTTGCGGGTTTCGTCCATGTCCTCGTCGCTCAACTCCGCCAGGTCCTGCCCGAACAACTCGACCCGCCCGGCATCCGGCGGGATCGCCCCGATCATGTGCCGCAGCAGCGTGCTTTTGCCGCACCCGGATCCGCCCATGACCACCAGCGTCTCGCCCCGGGCGACGTCCAGTTCAATGCCGTCCAGCACAGGCCGCCCGTCATAACGTTTGACGAGCCCCGCGACACGAACGACGGGCTGCTTCAATTCATCCGGCATGGACGCATCCGGCGCGAGCCGGTTCCTATAACTCGAATACGAAGAAGATGATGGTGAACACGCACGAGGCCAGGATGATCGCGACGATGGAGTTGACGACGGTCATCGTGGTGGCCCGTCCGACGCCCTCGGCCCCGCCGCGGACCTTCAGGCCCTCGTAGCAGGCGATGGTGCTGATGAGGATGCCGTACACGCCCGCCTGGATCTGGCCCGTGTAGATTTCACGGTTCTCCAACTGGTATCGCATGCGGTCGAAGAAGCCCTCGTACACCGCGGGCGACAGCACGAGACGCGCCGCGACGTACCCGCCGACGGCGATCATGATATCCGCCACCACCGACAGCAGGACCGCCATCACGACCGTCGCCAGCACCCGGGGGACGACCAGGAACCGCACCGGATTCAGCGCGATCGCCTCGAGGGCTTCGATCTCTTCGGCGACCACCATCGTGCCGATTTCCGCGGCGATTGACGCGCCCGCGAACCCGCTGAGCACGACGGCGGTGATGATCGGGCCCAGCATGCGGAAGCCCGCCACGCCGATCACGCCGGCGATCATGGGTTCCTGCCCGAATTCCTCCAGGGGGGGCGTCATCTGCAGGGCGAGGATCACGCCGATGAATCCCTGCACGAGCATGACGATGCCCAGGCTGCGCACGCCCACGCGGATCATCTGGTGCGCCAGCGCCTCGCGCCCGAAGCGGAACTTCCGCGTGAACAGTCCGCGGACGGCCCAGGCCGCCGTCGCGCCCATCAACAGCACCATGCCCCCCGCGTAGCGTGCGACGGACAGAACGGTCGCGCCGAGGGCTTCCACGACGTTACGCTTGTTCGCGGTGGTGTCCATTACGGGGTCAACGCGTCCTCGACGGTCTCGAAGATATCGAACACGCCGTCCAGCCGTGTGATCTCGAAGAGGCTTCGCACGCGTTCGGACAGGCCCACCAGACGCAGGTCCGTCTGCGTCTTTCGCGCCCGGCTGAGCAGCTTGACCAGCGACGCGACACCGGACGAGTCCATATAGGGCACGCCCGTCAGGTCGATGACGATCCTCTCGGGTCTGGCGTCGAGCAGCTCCAGGAGGTCCTGCTGGAACTCCGCGCTGCAGGTCAGGTCCACGTCACCGCCCACGGCGGCCACCGCGGATCGCTCTTCCCAGCGGATGTTCTGAATCGGAGACGGGCGGGTCGGTTCACTCATGATGCACAGCCTCGTTTCTTGCCCCCCAGGTGTTTGCACAGGGTCAGCAGCGTGCCCCCGCCTTCGGCGTGAGCGTACTGCACGTCGTCCATGCATTGCTGCATGATGTGGACGCCCAACCCGCCGGGGCGGACGTCCGTCAGGTCGCGCGACCTGATCTTGCTCAGGTCGACCGTTCGCCCGTAGTCCCTCAGACGCACGCACAGGCCCGTCGGCGTCGCATCGCCCAGGGCCTCGAACTCGACCTCGATTCGCCCGTCGCCTCGCCCGTCGTAGGCGTGGCGGATGATATTCGTCAACGCCTCGTCCACGCTGAGCATGACGTGGCCGGCCGTGTCCGCATCGAAGCCGATCGCCTCGCAGAAGCGCTCCACCTCCGCCCGGACGGTCGGCAGACATTCCGGGGTGGAGAGGATCTCCATGCGAACGGGTTCGGGCCTCGCCGGGGGCATCACGTCCCTCCCTTGCTCGTGCCGCCGGCGGTCCGCTCGGCCAGCCACTTGCGCCACCGCTTGACCGCCTCATTTCGTCGGGAGGGGGGATCGAAATAGTTGTATCCCAGCCGCCGGTCCGTGGGCAGATCGGCCAGCCTCTCCAGCGTGAGAATCGCGAAAAACCGCACGTCCGCCTCGCTGTCGGTCAGGCGGTCGATCAGGTGCGACAGGGCCGCGGGGTCGTCCGCCTTCGCGGTGTAACGAATGCCCTGCAGCCGCACCGCGGGGTCCTCGTCCTGAAGCATGCTGTATCGATACGAACTCGCAGGCGTACAGCCGCCTGCCGCCCAGGCCAGCACCCAGATGCCCGCGAGAAGCTTCACCCGTCGCTCCATCCACTTCACCCGCGCCGTCAGAAATGCAACTGAAGTATCCACTACCGATTATAGGCCCCCCACAGCGGCGTGCAAACATTCTGACTGCAGACATTCACAGGGGATCCATCATTGCTCCAGGGGGGAGAGGAGCGAGTCGCGATTGGGAAAGGCAGGGACCAAGGGACGGAGGGACCAAGGGACCAAGGGGGTTTGCCCTTCCATCGCAGTCCCCAAGCCCAGGCCCTGCGCTGCCTGGGTGCCGTTTCTGTCTCCCCCTGATCACGATTCGCGTATCAATTGCGAACTGCTCAACCGGTGGAGGCGCGAAACTGCCTGGTCGGCGCGGCGGGTCGGTTCCGGCAGGCGGACGCCGCGGCAGGCCCGCAGCGTCCAGCGGACGGCCTCGTCGAGCGCAATGCGGTGTCCGACGGAGATGAACAGCGGGCGGACGTCCGTCCGCGTTCGCAGCACGCTGCCGACGAGGTCGCCCTCGAAGCGGAGTTGCGTCCGACAGCCGCGCCGGGCGCCGGGGTCCCGGTGTTCGCCGCACAGGCGGCTCTTGGCGACGCCGATCGTCGGCAGGTCCAGCCACAGCCCCACGTGACACGCCAGCCCCAGCCGCCGCGGGTGTGCCACCCCTTGCCCGTCGCACATCAGCAGGTCCGCCCGGCGGGGGAGTTTCCGGACCGCTGCGATGACGGCCGGCGCTTCCCGGAATGACAACAGCCCCGGTACGTACGGGAAGCGACAGGGCTGGACCTCGCTGACGGTCGTGAGCACCTCCCACGTTCGCGCATCGCACAGCACCGCCGCGGCGACGATCCGCCTGCCCCCGTCCAGAAACGCACAGTCCGTCCCCGCCACCGTACGGATCTCCCCGGCGAGGGGTTCGACGCGGACCTTCTCCGCCAGCCTCCGCTGCAGGGCGATCGCCCGCTTCGGCGTCAGGTTCCAGCTATGGCGTATCGACATCGTCGCCTCCGTCGGTGCGGTGGGGGGCTCAGGTCGCAGTGGTGAGAGTGCGGATCGCGTCGATGGTGCGGTCGATGTCCTCGCGGGTGACGTTCAGATTGGTCACGGCGCGGATGAGGTCCGGGACGAGGGCGAGCATGCCGATGTCTGCGCGGGCGAGCTTCTCGACCATCTCGGTTGCGGGCATCGACGTGCTGCGGAACATGAGGATGTTCGTCTCGACGGTCGACAGGTCGAGTTCCACGCCCGGCAGGTCGGCGATTCCCTCGGCCAGCGCGCGGGCGTTGGCGTGGTCCTCGGCGAGACGGTCGCGGTGGTGGTCCAGTGCATACAGCGCCCCGGCTGCAATGATGCCTACCTGGCGCATGCCCCCGCCGAACATCTTGCGGAATCGCCGCGCCCGTTCCATCAGCCCCGCGGTGCCCGCCAGACACGAGCCTACCGGCGCGCCGAGGCCCTTGGAGAAGCAGACGCTGATCGTGTCGAAGTGTGCGGCGAAGTCACCTTCTGGAATGTCCGTCGCGACGGAGGCGTTCCACAGCCTCGCTCCGTCCAGGTGCATCGCCAGCCCGGCGTCTCGCGCCACGCCCGCGACGTCGGCGATCTGCTCGAGCGGCCAGATGCTGCCCCCGCCGCGATTATGCGTGTTCTCGACGCAGAGGAGCTTGGCGACCGGGAAGTGGATGTCGGGCGGTCGCAGGCCCGCGCGGACATCGTCGGCTGTGAAAATCCCCCGCACGCCCGGCAGAAGGCGGCACATGACGCCCGACAGCGCCGCCGGACCGCCGCCTTCGTAGAAATACGTGTGAGCGTTGGCGTCCATCAGGACTTCGTCGCCCGATTCCGTGTGGACGCGGATAGCCACCTGGTTCGTCATGGTCCCCGAAGGCATGTAGACGGCCGCTTCCTTGCCCAGGAGTTCCGCCGTCCGCTGCTCCAGGGCGGCCACCGTCGGGTCGTCGCCCAGCACATCATCTCCAACGGCGGCGTCGGCCATCGCCCGCCGCATCTCGGGCGTCGGCTGCGTGATCGTGTCACTTCGCAAGTCAATCATGCCTACAACCTCTGTTGGCTTCCCCGCCCGCGGATCTACAGCCCGAGCACGTCCTGCATGCTGTAGAGCCCCGCGGGCTTACCGACCAGCCACTGGGCCGCCCGCAAGGCGCCGCGGACGAACGTGTCTCGCGTGTGGGCGGAATGCCCGACAGTGATCGTCTCGCCCAGGTTGCCGAACGAGACCGTGTGCTCGCCGACCGTGTCGCCCACGCGCAGGGCGTGCATGCCGATCTCGCCCTCGACGCGCGGCTGCTGCCCGCCGCGACCGAAGACGACCGTGTCGCCGTACTCCTTGCCCGTGGCCGCACAGATGCTCCTCGCCAGCGCGATCGCCGTGCCGCTCGGGGCGTCCTTCTTGAAGCGGTGGTGCGTTTCGGAAATCTCGATGTCGTAGTCCGCCCCCAGCGCCGAGGCGACTTCAGCGACGACCTTCAGCAGCAGGTTGATGCCCACGGACATGTTGGCGGCGTGGACGATGGGGATCTGCCCGGCCGAATCGGCGACCTCGGCGAGCTGCGACTCGGTCAGCCCGGTCGTGCCGATGACCATGGCGATGCCTCGCTCGCGGCAGGTGGGCAGGACGCTCAGCGTACCTTCGGGCAGGGAGAAGTCGATCAGCACGTCGGGCGCATCCTCGCCCAGTTCGTCGGTGACGCACACGCCGAACGTGCCGACGCCCGCCAACTCGCCGATGTCGCTCCCCAGTTCGGGGTGTCCGGGCGCGTCGGTAGCCGCGACGATGTCGAACTGCTCGCTCTCGATGGCCAACGCGGCGATGCGACGTCCCATCCGCCCGGCCGCTCCGGTGATCGCGATCTTGGTCATGGTTCCGTTCCTTGATTCATCGCGGACCTCACGAAGGAAACGACGGAGTCCACGGACCTGCCTGCCGGCAGGCAGGTTATAAGGGTACACGGATTGGGGGGAAACGGGAACGGGGAAACTCAGTCCCTGTCGATTCCCGCCCGGTTGTCGTGTGGGGCGGGGGACCGGACGACCACGGTTCGTGCAGCCAGATCGCCCAGGCGCTGCCAGTTCTCCGTCAGTGCGATCAGCAGGAGCCCGACCAGGAAGTTGAAGATCCCGTCCACAAACCGCAGGAAGTTGCGGATCAGGGCCCGCCCGAACCCGCACGGGCGGAGATCGGTGCCCACCACCCGGATGCCCGTCAGCCACTTGCCGGGCGACTTTCCGCTCCGGCCCTCCATGGCGCTGAACACGAAGATCCCCGCCAGCCCCCACAGCGAGGCGAGCCCCAGCAGCCCGAAGTGGGTGAGCAACTTCAGGGGGTTCATCATGCCGTCGGCGAAGCTCGGGAAGATCGTCAGAAACACCCCGGCCGCGGGACCCGCCAGGATGCCCATGTCGACCGCCTGGGCGATAGCTCGGCGAGGGAGGGAGGCGTACTCGGCGTCCGTCCCCGGGGCGACGATCCGCGTGACGCGATGCTTCTGCATCATCGGCGCGAGCACGACAGCCAGCAGCAGGGGCAGGGCGAGAGTGATCAGGTGGGGGACGAACATCATTCCCATCATCCCCGAACTGAAGGGGAACATCCCGCCGTGCGAGGTGCTGCGCGCCACCTGCCCGTTGCGGATCTCGACCGCCTGGAGCGATCCGGGCAGCCCGGAGAGCAGAAGCACGAAGTTCCCTTCGCCCCTGAGCGGACAGACGCCGACCTCGATCGCGATCGATTCGAGGGAGTGTGAGAAGAACGACTCCCAACCGAGAAGCGACTTCCGAATGCCGCGCACGTCCGCGTGGAAGCCGGCCGTGTCGATGAGGAAGACGGCCGGGCCCGTATCTGTTGCGACGGCGACCCAGGACTTGCCCACGCTGTCCACGGGCTGCCACGCGCCGGCGGCGTCCCCATCCGGTCTTGGCAGCCCCTCCCGGTGGTAGAGCGTGCCGTGGTAGTCGAGGAACAGGTGGAGTGTTCCGCCGTCGGCCACCACCTGCAGGGATCCCGGATCGGGCTCGGGCGCGGTTCCGCCCTGCACCTGGAGATGGAGGTCGAAGGGCACCCCCGTCTGCCACCGGCCGTCCGCGAAGGTCCGCAGGACGCGCCCGTTCGGGCGTTCCTCGACGACGGCGGGCAGGCCCCGGTAGAGAAAGGGGCGCGTGATTCCGCCCAGGCGCTCCCCCGGATCCTCCCACGTCACCTCGCCGTCGCGGTAGCTTCCGACGGCGTCGGCGGCGATCACCCACAGGCGGTCCGTGCCCTGCAGCAGACAGCAATCCTTGCTGCCCAGCGGGGCGGCGATGACCGGGCGGGCCTTCTCTTCCAGTCCGAGCACCTTGAGGTGTGTTTCGGGCTTGGTACGCCTGAATCCCTGCGTGGAGGCCGGGTAGTAGACCCTCCCCTCCCAACTCGCCGCCTGCCTCGCGTAGGCGCGTTCGAAGTTCAGTATTTCGGAGAACACCATAACCGACCCGGCCGCCATCATGACAATGATGGGCACGACGATCTGGGCCAGGAAGAACACGCCTCCCAGGATGCCGGCCTTCATGGTGAACTTCCGCTTGTCCTCGGGCGACAGGTACCCTCGGGCGTCCGCTTCCGGTCCGGACGGCGCGGGGGAGGGCCCCGGTGGCGGCGGAGGCGGAACGGACTGCACGGGAGGGATGGCGGGGGGCGGCGGCACGTTGTCGGTCATCGTTTCACCCCTTGGGACGATGCGTCGAGGTGGTTGCTTCCCGTCTGCTGCGCCGCCGGGTCTCCGGGCGGGGCGCCGAGGGCATCGCCCACTGCGTATACAGCCTACACGGACGGAGGGCGAAGGGAAACGGCAAAACGTGCGGCATCAGGCGAGGGTCCGGGTGATGAAGTTCCGGACGGCCTGCGGGTCGTTGGGCAGGGCCTCGCAGCGGGTGGGCAGGTCCGCGAGCGCGTCAATGGCGGGGTGCCGGGCGAGGTCCTGTCCGGTTGCCTGCTCGATCGCAGCCGGGAACTTCGCGGGGTGTGCGGTGGACAGGCAGACCACGGGCTCGCCCGCGAGGCCGACCTGCTCGGCGACGGCAACGCCGCAGGCGGTGTGCGGATCCATCAGGTAGCCGTGGCGCTCGTGGTAGGTGCGGATGGCGGCGAGGCACTGGGCGGTGTCGGCGCGGCCGGCGATGATGTCCGCGTCGATCACACCGTCGGCGCCCGGGCCGATCCGCAGCGAGCCGGTCGCACTGAACTGCTGCATGAGGTCGCGCAGGCGTTCCGCGTCGCAGTCGAGCTTGTAGTACAGGTACCGCTCGAAGTTGCTGGCCACCTGGATGTCCATCGAAGGCGCGAGTGTCTGGACGACCTCGCCCAGAGAGTACTCACCCGTGCCGAAAAACCGCGAGAGGATGTCGTTCTCGTTCGTCGCGAGGATGAGCTTCGCGATGGGGGCGCCCATCTTCATGGCGTACCACCCGGCGAGGATGTCGCCGAAATTCCCCGTGGGCACGCAGATGCGGACGGCGTGGGCGCCGGTGGCAGCCTGCGTGTCGAAGACGGCCTTGAAGTAGTAGACCACCTGGGCGAGTACGCGGGCCCAGTTGACGGAGTTGACGGCCCCGAGCGAGTAAGCCCGCTTGAACTCGATGTCTCCCGCGAGGGCCTTCATGATGTTCTGGCAGTCGTCGAAGCTGCCTTCGAGGGCGATGTTGTGGACGTTGGCATCCAGAACGGTCGTCATCTGCCGCTCCTGGATGGGCGAGACGCGCCCGTGCGGATGCATCACGAAGATGTCGATTCCGCGCCGCCCGCGGACGCCGCAGATCGCGGCGCTGCCGGTATCGCCGCTGGTGGCGCCCAGCACATTGAGCCTCCCGCCGCGACGGGCGAGAATGTACTCGAACAGATTGCCCAGCAACTGCAGCGCGACGTCCTTGAACGCCAGCGTCGGCCCGTGC
>CAZEJA010000048.1:5172-12218 GCA_964512215.1 uncultured Planctomycetaceae bacterium | reverse complement strand
GTCCAGGAACCTGCGGAAGATCTCGGAGAAGCCGATGCCTCGGCTGTACGCATAGTAGCAGCCGGCGAGAACCAAGGCGGCGAGAACCAGCAGACATCCGCCCATGCCGCGCCCCCCGCCGATCTTGTATGGCATAGCGATCCCCTTTCGTCCGGCGACATGTGAATCCCTGGTACAGCTTTGAGTATCCGGCGCAGGCGGGGCACTGTCAAGGACGTGTCGGGACATCCCGCCGCGGCATTGACGGGCTCTCCCGTCAGTCGGACTGTGCGTTGCGATCCAGCAGTCGGCTGGGGACGAACAGCTCGATGTGCTGCCCCGCCGGGCGCATGACCACGTGCTGCGCGGTGATCTCCTGCATCACGTCCGGGTGGGTCAGGGCTCGGAGCAGTCCCTCCGTGGCGATGCGGCCGTCGGCGAGCAGTTCCTTCGACAGCCGAAGCAGGGCGTCATATCGTCCGCAGGTCGAACCGTACCACTGCTCCATCTCGCCCGAGGGCATCGGGCCTTGCGAACCGGTCAGTACGCGGTAGTCGTTGGCGGTCACGAGCGGTTCGTCCGGGCCGGCCTTGCGGACCGCCACCCGTGTCGGTGACCTCTCGATGCAGATGCGCTGATGGTTCTCCGTTCCCGCCACGGTCAGCAGCGCCCCCGTGAAGAGCTTCTGTTGGGCCAGCATCGCGACGGCCTGGTCAAAGCCGTCCGCGTCCTCCAGCACCTTGCGAAGCCACAGCAGCACGGGGTAGCCGGTCTTGCGATGTCCCTCCGTGCAGAGCACGGCGTTGAGCACCACGGCGAATCCGCGCGAGGACATCCCCGAGACGACGCCCACCGACCCGGGCCAGCCGGCGACTGCGAACCGCTGCTGCCCGCCCTGCACGTATCGCAGAACACAGCTCGCCGCGGCAAGGAGGTCCTCCGGCCACCAGTCCAGGTTCCTCGCCAGGACAGGACCGTCCGGCGTCGGCAGCGCAACGGTGGAGCAGCCCATGTACGCCAGCGTCAGGTCGTAGGACACATTCGCCAGCATCAACCACCGCCAGTCGACCCCGACATGATCGGCCAGCTCCCGCAGTTCGCGACGGAAGCGCCATCGCGTGCGGACGTTGAACCATCGAGCGATTTTCAGGGCGGAAGGCGGTATCTCCGTGCGGATCGACTCGAGGATGTCGCGGGCCCGGTCGATCTTCTCCCGGTCGACCGCGTCGAAGCGCCGCTCCGCCGGCGTGTCGGCGTCGATCACATAGCTGGGGCATTCCGTCCATAGCGACATGCGGGGCTTCCCTTCGGCAGCGGACCACGAACAGGCTCTCCTTCCATTCTCGCCGGGACGCGAGCGCAGTCAAGGATGACCGTCCATCGGGCAGGCTGCCTGTCGAAGAGAGAACTGCCGGGCCGCAGGCGAGGGCTGCGTCCCCCCAAAACACGAACCCGCGGGCCACGTGGGCCGATCGCGGGTTCGTTCGCCTCAAGGCACCTATCAGGCGTCTATGTGTATCTTATCGGCTGCGGCGCGATCCGTCCATGAGGCATTCCCGTATTCCGCAGAAAAAAGTGACCGCCGTCCTCGAGGCCCCACCGGACGGAACGCCGCGCTTGCCGCGGCGACTTGCAGCGGGGATAATCGGGCAAACGGTTAGGCCCTCGGCACTTGGAGGCGAAACATGCGGCGACGCGCTTATGTGTGGACGACGGTTCTGGCGGGGTGCATCCTCTGCGGCGGCGGCGCGGCGGTTTCCGCCGATCCGGTGGAGTTGATCGACAACGGGGGCTTCGAAGACGGAGTGTCCGGTTGGCGTCTGGACGCCAAGCACGAGTTGGTGACCGGCGCAGCCGCCGCGCACCGGGGCAAGGCGTGCGTCACGGGCACGGTCGAGGAGCCCAACCAGGCGCTGAAGATTCTCAAGCGGGTCCCCGTCACGGCGGGGAACCTGTACCAGTTCTCGATCTGGGCGCGAGCGACGAAGGGCACGAAGCTCGTGCTGTTCGCGACGATGCCCGGCAGCAAGGTCCGAGCCAACATCGCGGCCTGGAAGAGCGTGGGCAGGACCTGGAAGAAGTACACCACCTCGATCACGGTCTCGCAGACCGGGACCGCGGCGCTGGAGATCATCGCGCCGTCGTCGCACGGCGCCCCGGCTGGGCAGATCTGGATCGACGACGTCTCGCTGCTCGAACAATCCATGCCTCCCGTAGTGGACGCTTCGCAGGGCAAGGGCTTCAACGACGAACCCGCGATGGCGGCCGCCGCGGACGGGACGGTGACGGTGGCGTGGAACAGCTTCCGCGACGGCGCCGACTCGCTGCAGATCGCCCGCTATCGTCCCACCGTCAAGGGCCTGCAACGACTGGGGGCGTGGCAGGTCGTCGGGGGCAAGGGGACGTACGTCCTCGGGCCGACCGCCGTGTCGGCGGGCAAGGAGGCGATCGTCCTCTACGCTGCGGAAGTCGCGGGCAACTGGGACATCCACGCTGTCACCGTCGGCGCCGGGGGGCCGGGCAAGCCGATCGCGATCACGTCGCATGCGGGGGTGGACGTCAAGCCGTCCGCCGCGTGGCGCGACGGGACGCTGTGGGTCGCGTGGGAGTCGAACCGCAACGGATGCCGCCAGGTCTTCGCGACGTCCGTCCGCGACGGCAAGGCCGCCCCGCCGACGGCGGTCAGCGCGGCGGGGATGTCCAGCTACGGCCCGTCGATTGCATCGCTGCGCAGCGGCGGCGTCGCGGTGGCGTGGCACGGGTTCCGCGAGCACAACTACGACGTCTTCCTCCGCCGACGCTCGGCGGACGGGACGTGGGGCAAGGAACGTCGCTTGACCCGGGCGCCGACCATCGACCGCCACCCCGTGCTCGTCGCCCGGGACGATGAACTGTGGATCGTCTACGAGAACGCCACGACATCGAAGTACAACATCGGGAAGTCGACAAACCGCCGCCTGATCGTCGGGAAGCTGACAGCCTCGGGGCTGCAGACGCCGATGAACTACGCCAAGGCGCCGCTCTACGCCCGGGGCGAGGGGGCCAGCGCCGCCTTCGACACCGACGGACGACTGTGGGTGGCATACCTCGTCCCGCGCCTGCCCCGCGCGGGGTGGGATGCGGTGCTGACGTGCTACAACGGGAAGACCTGGGAGCGGCCAAACCACCTGTCAAAGGACAAGGGCATGGACCGCCGCCCCGGTTTGGCGATTGTCGGCGGGCGGGCATGCGTTGCGTTCCAGACCGATAACCTGCCCCGAAGCTGGACGACGGTGGATGAGACCGCATCGGCCAAGAGCGTGATCTCGCTCGCCGACGTCGAAACCGCCTCCGCCCCGCGCGCCGTCGAACCCGCGTTGGGGACGTTCACCGAACCCGACGACGCCTTCGAAGCCGCCTCGCTCCGCGTCGAGCGCGGCGAGGATGCGGCCACCCCCACAATCACGTACCAGGGCGAGACGCTCAAGCTCTTCTACGGCGACATGCACGAGCACACGGACGTGTCCATCTGCGGGCGCACGAGCGACCAGACCATCGACGAGAGCTACCAGCACATGCGGGACCTCGTGAGCCTCGACTTCGCCTGCGTGACCGACCACGGGTACAACCTGAACCCGTACCTCTGGTATCTGACGGCCAAGCTCGCCCGCGCCAACGAAGACGCCCGCTACCTGACGTTCCTCGCCGAAGAGTGGACGAGCAGCTTCAAGAAGTACAGTGTCAAGCACCCCTACGGCTACTACGGGCACCACAACATCATCCTGTCCGACACGTACTTCCCGCGTTGGTGGAACGCCCGCAACGAGCAGACGCCGGCCGACGTGTGGGAGGACCTGCGGAAGATGAACGCGAACTTCGTGCTCATTCCGCACCAGATCGCCGACACGGGCAACGTGCCCTGCGCGTGGGACTACACCGACGAGACGGCCCAGCCGGTCGCGGAGATCTTCCAGACGCGCGGGTCGTACGAGTACAAGGGCACGGTGCGCGAGGCGAATCGGTCGACGCCGAAGCGCGGCTACTTCATCCAGGACGCCTGGGCGCGGGGCATCGTCATCGGCGTCATCGCCAGCCCCGACCACGGCGGCGGATACGGCAAGGCGTGCGTCTACGCGAAGGACCTGACGCGTGAGGCAATTCTCGACGCCCTGCGGAAGCGCCGGTGCTTCGGTACGTCGGCGGCGCGGATCTTCCTCGACGTTCGCGTCAACGGGCATCTGATGGGCGAGAAGGTCGCAGCCGCACCGGGCAAGACGGTCGAGGTCAAGGTCGCAACCCGCTGCCCCATGCCGATCGCTCGCATCGACATCTGCCGCAACAACCAGTTCATCTACACGAAGAATCCGAAGGCGAAGACGGCCGAGTTCACCTTCACCGACCGCGACCCGGTCGCCGGGCGGAGCTACTACTACGTCCGCATCATCCAGGAAGACGAAGAGATCGCCTGGTCCAGCCCCGTCTGGCTCGGCGCAAAGTAGGAAAGTGGGGACTGTCCCGCCGTTGGGGACTGTCCCCTTTTTCCGGAACAACCGCGGAGCGGGGAAAGCAGGTACAGTCCCAAACAACGGGACAGTCCCTGCTTTCCCCTTTCCCGGACATCCGAGGAGTCGACATGCCCTCACAGGTGACAATCAACCGCGCGCCGGTCCTGACGCTCTGGGGCGCCGTCGTGGCCGAGCGCATGGGCTACGACCGCCCTGCCGCCCTGACGCTGGGCAAGTGCCTCGCCGGGCTGAACGCCCAGAGCAAGGGACGGCGGCTGGGCATCTTCGGGGAGCCCAAGACCCACCACAAGGGCCCGCCGAAGAAGGTCGGGCTCGGCGAGGACTTCTGGATCGAGTTGTGCACGCGACCTCTTCCCGCCAAGAACACGCCCGACGGCATCCGCGCCGTCGTCAAGGACAAGCCCATCGAACCGGACAAGGTGCAGACGTACCTGGAGAGCAAGTTCGGCGATGATCTCGACGCCGTTCGCGACGCGATGACGGACCTGGCGGCCGCCTTCGAACCCGACGCGCTCAACGCCGAGGCCGACCGCCTCTACCGGGAATTCCGCCCCCAGATCCCCCCCGGCCGCCGCGGCTGGGGCGCCAAAGGCGAACTCGACCTCGACTTCATCCGCTCTCTGGCGGATTCGTAGGGCGAGGAAAAAGGGGACGGTCCCGCCGCTTGGAGCAGCCCGAAGGGCTGACAGAGTAGAGCCCGGGGCAACGCCCCGGGTACAACGTCCCGCGGAACCCAAGCCCTGAAAGGGCGAAATGCCGTGACGGTCGTTCCGCCCTTACAGGGCTTGGTCGTGGGGCGGCACAGATACCCAGGGCGTTGCCCTGGGCTGTGCTATTCCGGCCCTTCAGGCCGGACGCCTGCGCAGCCGGGCTATTCCCGGTTCGGCCTTGACGGGCCCGGGAATCGGTTGAAGATCCGCCGTCCGTCCGGGGTGAAGAGGACCGGCGGGATGACGTTGCCTTCCGCATCGCGCGGCAGGCGACTCTCGAGGGTGGGGAACTCATCCTGGCGGTAGGCCCGGTTCACGATCGGCGCGGTCCTCATTCGCGGGCGATACGGCGACTGGGCGTACACATCCTGCACAGTCTCCCGGTCGGAAGGCGGGTAGCTCGACCGGGCGAACAGCGGGTGTGCGGGGTCCGGGTCGTCCATCTCGCGGACCTCCCGCTCGCCGCGGTACGGACACAGCGTATCCACCCACAGGATCAGCTTCAGCCGGCTTACCTCGTCAACCTTCACCTTGTTGTGTTTCCCGCTGGACGCGATCTCGATGAGCTTGCTGGAGCAGGACAGGTTCTTCATCGGCGGCAGCGTGGCGTAGTCCGCCGGCTTCCACGGCTTGGCCTCGGCGAGGATCGTCCCGGCGATGCCGCCCTCGCACACCCCGGGAAAGCTGCCCCGGCTTCGCTTCCGCCCGAGCGTCAGCGTAACGTACGGTTCGGGGAACGTGCCGAAGTCCTTGCTCGGCCGCAGCGTCAGGTCGAGTTTCTTCCGCCCCTTACCGTCGCCCTGGTGGCACTTGCCGCAATACCTGTCCAGGATGGGCTGAATGTCCCGCTCGTACCCGAGCGAGTATTCCGGGCCCCACGGGTAGGGCTCGAGTCGGGCGGGGGCCTTCCGCATCGCCGCACCCCGCTGGCGGCTGGGCGTAACGGAGTGCATCTCGTGGCAGCCAACGCAGCCGCGCCGCTCGCCGGGCATGACGTTGGTGAACGACCGCATCGTATGCAGCGCACGATGCTGCCCGTCCAGCAACTGGAAGTGGAGCGACTTGCACGGCGGGACCTCGAAGTAGACCGAGCCGTCCGGCTGGATCGGAACGGTACCCAGGACGCGCTTGATCCCGTCGTTGCAGGTGACGGACATGACCGGCCCGACGTGCATGTGCGGCTGGCCTTTGGGATGCTGCATGTCCTGCAGCTTCTTGCCCAGCGTGAAGGTGGTGTAATCCAGGTTCAGCACACGCAGGTAGCGGGCCTTCTGCTTGAGTGCATCCGCCTGCGGGGCGCCCCGGAAGACGTCGGGGCAATAGAGGTAGCCGGGTTTGACGGGGCGGCCGTCCTTCTGGGCGCCGGCCCATTCGACCTGATCCGGAATGACCGGCGGCTTGGGGCGCGGTCGGATCGGCATGGGATACAGGATGTTCCACGCACCGCGGTAAATCAACTCCCGGTTCCCGTACACGTCCATCAGGTAGAGTTGGTGCGGTCCCTTTCCCGGACGGGCCGAGACCAGGAACACCTCTTCGCTCAGCGGATACGGCGACTTGTACCCGCTGAAGGCGCCTGCGCTGTGGTAGTCGGGCGTTTCCATCCGCTCGGCCGGCCCGTTGCCGACCTCCGGCCAGGGCGTGTCCCACGTCACGTGAGTCAGGCCGTCGGGATAGTTCCGCCCCAGCGCCGTGTCCACGATCCCGATGCTCCCACGGTACACCTGGTGATGTCCATGCCCGGCGAACATGACCCGCGTGCTGCCGGGGATCGGGCGGGCCTCCATCAGCATGTCCGGCCAGTAGCTCTGGTTGCCCCAGAACACGCTCGTGCCCGTCCCGTCGGGGTTCA
>CAZEJA010000048.1:0-5162 GCA_964512215.1 uncultured Planctomycetaceae bacterium | reverse complement strand
GGCTCTGGATGCGCATCAGTTCCTTGTCCGTGTATTCCCAGCGCGTGTACAGGATTTGCCCGTCGGGCATCAGGGCGGGCGTATACTCCGGCTCGCCTCCGCCGCTGAGGATGTAGATGTTCCTGCCGTCGGCGTCGCAGCGGGCGACGAGCGTGCTCGGGTGCCCTACCGTACACCGAGCGTAGCTGTTGCCCCGATTGGTCAGGAACACGATCCGCCCGTCGGGCATGTAGATGGGGTCCATGTCGTCGTACTTGCCCGCGGTGAGCTGACGCAGACCACTGCCGTCGACGCCGATCTCGTACAGGTGGAACGTCCGGTCGGCCTTGGGGCGGAAGCAGAACAGGATCCGCCGGCCGTCGAAGGACACTTCCGGCCGCCAGAACCAGCCCGCCCCCACTTCGGGAGCCACCCGCGTCACCTTGCCGCCGGGATGCAGGCCGTCCAGCATCAGCAGGCGCACGCAGTTGAGCTGCGCCTGCGGGTAGACGCGGTGCATCGACTCATGCGGGTAGCGGTCCGGCACGTCGATGAACACGACGCGGGTAAAGTCCACGAGCGGGTCCTTGAACAGGATCGCTCGCTTGACGCGGCGGACCTGAAGGTACAGTTCGCGTGCGTCCGGCGTTCCGGTTTGGTCCAAAGCGTTGAGTTGCTTCTCCAGCGCCACCAGCTGCTTCAGTTCGGCCCGCACGTCGGGCGGGTCGTCCCTCTTGGCCAGTCGGGCCGCTGTCTCGCGGGCCCAGGCGATCTCCTGCAGTGCCCGATGGCCGAGGGGCTTGCCTTCGGCCTGGTGGATCCAGTCGGCCTCCAGGGCCGCGGCGGCCTGCTCGGCCGAGAGCGTGACGGTCTCGGGCTCCTCGAAGCTGCGAGGGCTTCGTCCGGGCGGGGCGGGGCCCTTCGCCAGCCACCCCCAGGGCTTCCGCCCCATGGGGCCGAGCACGTCCGCGCGCTTCCACTTCTTGTCGACGAGGGCGGGCGACGAGAAGTCCTTCACGCCGTCTCTGCTCTTGCGCCACGTCGCATCCGTCACGATATCCACGACGCCGGGCCTGTCTCCTGGGAGTTGGATACGGAACGCCGCCACTGCGCCTCCGACGCCGCCGACATTGACGCCGCGGATGACGACAGCGTTGGGGCCCTTGCGGAGAAGCTTGGTGATGTCGTGACGCTTGAGCCGGTTCCAGTGAGCGTCTTCCTGCCCGACATCTCCCCCGACACGCGTACCGTTGATGAACAACTCGTAGTTGTTGTCGGCCGTTACGACTGCGGCGGCGGCCAGTGGTTCGGCGTCCAGTGTGAAACTCTTACGCAACAGGCAGACGTAATGCTTGGACTTACCCGTGTCGGCCTTGTCCCAGATCCACTTCGCCTTTGCCAGCGGAGGAATGAGAGTCGAACTCTTGCCGCCTTTCGACGCCGTCCACGCAGGCGCGACGATCAGCGAACTCAGCAGCACAAAGCCGGCCGCAAGAGCCGCGCCCCCGCAAAGACGAGTCCATCGATTCACGGCCGTCTCCTTGTCTGTACAGAAGCATCTGCTCATACCTTCAGCCTCCCGGTCAGGCGTGCGGCGGCCGAGGCAACTTCGGGGCCCAACTCCGCAAACAACTCGGCCGGCATCCTGTCGCACGGTCCAGCGATCACGATCGCAGCGACCAGGGAGCCTTCCCAGTCGAACACCGGTGCGGCCACGCAGTGCGCGCCCTCGATGTCCTCGCCGCGGTCCACCGTATACCCGGTCCTGCGGGCCTCTTCGAGTTGCGTGTCCAGAGCGGCCCGATCCGTGATCGTGTTGCTCGTCCGGCGCTGGAAGGACTGGAGGTCCATCCGGCCGCGGCGCTTCGCCTCGTCGCCGAACGCCAGGAACACCTTGCCCGGCGCGTTGCAGTACATGGCCAGGCGGAAGCCGAGGTCAAAGATCATCCGCACCGGATGCAGCGCCTCCTGAAAGTATACCAGAACTGCCTCGCCACCGCAGGGCACAAGCAATCCTACGCTTTCGCCGCACTTGTCGCGAAGCGCGCGGACGACCGGGGCGGCTTCGTCGACAAGATTCCATCCCCCGATACGCGGTGCAGCCAGCTCCAGGAGTTTGCGGCCGAGGAAGTAGGACTTGGCCATGTCGCGGTACACGTACCCCCGCGAGGCCAGGTCGCTCAGGACACGGAAGACCATGTTCTTGCTGATGCCCAGCAGGCGGTGGATCTCCGAGAGCGTGAGTCCATCGGAATGCTGGCTGAGGACTTCCAGGATCGCCAGGCAGCGGTCCGTGCTCGGCGCCAGCGCCTGCGGGTTGAGTGGGGCACGTACAGTCATGGATTTCTCCTGTTATTCTATATATAGTATATATTCCTCTTATAGAACGCAACCTTGAGTTCGGCGTGGTGATCAGTTTTTCTTGTTCCCCATCGCCACGGTATGATGGAGTTCGGTCCGATGGCGCAGGTGGCAGCCCCCCCTGCTCGAAAGGAGCTGCGAATGCTGAATCGACGCACTGTTCTGAAGTCCGCCGCCGCGGCTGCCGCGGGAGTATCCGTCTCCGGGACGAGCGGCGCGAAGGTCGCCTCCAAAGGGCCGAACGTTCTGTACGTGCTGACCGACCAGTGGCGGGCGTCGGCTACCGGGTATGCGGGGGATCCGAACGTCCGCACGCCGAATCTGGACAAGCTGGCCGCCCGCAGCCTGCGGTTCGTCAACGCCGTGTCGGTCTGCCCCGTGTGCACGCCCTACCGCGCCGCCCTGCTGACGGGACAGTACCCCACCACCAACGGGATGTTCCTCAACGACCTCTACCTGCCGGATAGATCGCTCTGCCTGGCTGAGGCGTTCAAGGGGGCGGGCTACCGGACGGGCTACATCGGCAAGTGGCATCTCGACGGACACGGGCGACAGTCGTACATCCCGCCCGCGCGCCGACAGGGATTCGACTTCTGGCAGGCGGAGGAGTGCGACCACAACTACAACCGCCACCACTACTACGCGGGCGAGTCGTCCGAGAAGCGAATCTGGGAGGGCTACAGTCCCCCGGCCCAGACGAAGGTCGCCCGGCAGTTCATCCGCGACCACGCCAAGGACGATGCGCCGTTCCTGCTGGTCGTCTCCTACGGCACGCCGCACTTTCCGCACGGCTCGGCGCCGCAGCGGCTCAAGGCGCACTATCCGCCCAAGTCGATCAAGCTGTCGAAGAACGTGCCGCCTGACATCGCGGCGCGGGCCCGTTCGGAGGCGTGCGGCTACTACGCCCATTGCGAAGCGCTGGACCGGTGCGTGGGCGATCTGCTCGCGACGCTGGAGCAGGCCGGCATCGCGGAGGACACGATCCTCGTGTTCACGTCGGACCACGGCGAGATGATGGGCTCGCACGGGCAGCGCCCCTGCGGCAAGCAGCGGCCGTGGGATGAATCCGTCCGCGTGCCATTCCTGCTGCGATACCCATCCGCACACGGCAAGACCGGGCGGAAGGTTACGACGTCGATCAACACGCCGGACATCCTTCCGACGCTGCTGGGCCTGGCTGGCGTGGACATCCCGAAGTCCGTCGAGGGCGCGGACCTGTCCGCCCTGGTCCGCGGGCAGCAAGCCGACAGCGACCGTCCCGCGTTGATCATGAACGTCTCACCTTTCGCGGACTATTTCGCGGGCAAAGAGTACCGCGGCGTGCGGACGTCACGGTACACCTACGTTCGCGATCTCTCCGGGCCCTGGCTGCTGTATGACAATCAAGCCGACCCCCAGCAGATGCGCAACCTTGCGAATAAGCACCAATACGCCGTTCTACAGAAACGCATGGAGGCCCTCCTGACGGCCGAGCTGAAGCGCATCGGCGACGACTTCCGCCCCCGCGTGCACTATCTCCGCAAGTGGGGCTACGAGGTCGACAAGCGAGGCTGCATCCCCTACCGCCCCGATTCCAGGATGCAGACGCCGAAGGCTGGCGTCCGGGAGGGCCGAGCATGATCCCGATTCGACATCTCTGCCTGGTGATCTGCCTGCTTGGCTCGCCGGCGCTCGCCAAGAAGCCGCCCTCCACGAAGCCAGCGACGCAGCCGGCCACCGAAGATCGTTTCGAGATTCGCAACATCGAAGGCTGGACCGTCTACACGAACCGCGACGTGCTCAAACAGTATCCCGAGCAGTCGGCCAGGACGCTGGAGCATCTGCGGTGGGAACTCTACCAGATCAAGCTCGCCGCCCCCCCCGCCGCGGTCAGCAACATGCAGGAGAACAACGCGATCTGGATCGAGTACAAGGAGCGCGTGAACCTGTCCTACCATCCCAGCCGACAGTGGCTGATCAACCGGGGATACAAGATCCCGCGCGACCCGAAGTCGTTCATGTCGCTCAGCGTCAAAACGCACGTGGGCGACAGCTATCGGCATCCCTTCGTCATCTTCCACGAACTCGCCCACGGCTACGACTTCCACTTCATCGGCAAGGGCCGCTCGTACGGCAACAAGGAATGCCAAGCCAACTACGAACGCATGATGAAGGAGGGCAAGTACGAGAAGGTGAAAATCTGGCACGGGCGGACCGGCTCCCACTACGGCCGCAGCAATCGCATGGAGTACTGGGCCGAAAGCTCGGAAGCGTACTTCGCCGTCAACGACATCTACCCGTTCGTCCGGGCGGAGTTGCGGGAGCACGATCCGAAGATGGCCCGCTTCGTCGAACGCTACTGGGGCGTGGACCCAAAGCAGATCGTGCAGACGGAGAAGGACCTCGCGGCGTACCAGCAACAGCTTCGCAGCAATGCCGGCCGACCGGCGCGGGCCAGCGGTTCGACGGCCTCGGGCAAGTACACCCCCACCGACAAGTACGACAGGCGCGACGTCGACGGGTGGACCGTGTATGTCAGCCCGGAGTTGGTGAGCCAACCGGGGCTCAGCGCGACGGTGGTGACGCTGCTGGAATACAAGCTGCACATGATCGATCACTTCATCGCCGAGCCGGGCCGCAAGCAGCTTCACGAAGTCCCGATCTGGCTGGAGATCGGCGGTGAGGGTCCGTACATCCGGTACTGCGACAGCCGCGAGGGACTCCGCAGCGAGGGTGCGAATCCCGACAAGTTCCGGAGCATCGAGGTCCGCGATCCGCAGCGCATGAGCCCCTTTTTCCACAGCGTGCACTCTCAGACAACAGGAGAATGGGGCCAATCCCGC
>CAZEJA010000047.1:8888-12273 GCA_964512215.1 uncultured Planctomycetaceae bacterium | reverse complement strand
TGCTCGCTTCGGATGCTTCGACATACATGACCGGGTCGACGGTGGTCGTGGACGTCGCCCCGCCGTCGGCGGCATAGACGCTGAACGAACCCGTGTAGGCGAACAGGTTGAGCACGCGCTTGCCTTGGGCGGCCTCCCGGACCATCGACCGCGTGATGCGGTGGTCGAGGAACAGTCCGGTGTCGAGGTAGTCGGACAGGTTCACGCGGAAGGTCAGCCCGCCTTCGATGACGTCGAGCGTGCGTGCGTCGTCGGCGACGCGTTCGTACTGGCTGGCGCCGCGCTGGCGGCTGCGGCGTTTGAGGAAGACGTCGGCCGGGGCGACGCCGAGCGTCTCTCCCGCGGTGCGGGCCATCAGGTCCAGCCAGTCGCCGTGCTCGGCCGGCGTTCGGTCGTGGGGTCGGTCGTACTCGGCGAGATGGAGGCAGTCGCCGTAGCGGTCGACGACGAGCGGGACCTCCGGGATGTCGCGGTCGTAGAGGCGATAGCACGAGATGCCGCGCCCGGGCCACTTGCGGAGGTGGCGGGCGCGTTTGCGGAGTCGGTTGGCGAAGATTTCCGCCTGGTCGCGTGCCTTGTCGTTGATGCCCCCGAAGGCCTGCTGCGGCTCGGCGGGGGTCTCGCGGCGCGGGGCGTTGCGCCGCGGCGGGCGCGGGCCGTGGAACTGGTAGTAGGTGCACTCGATCCGCCCGTTGAACAGCTTCCGCCGCCGGTCGGCGGAACGCCCGACGAGTCCCTCGAAGCCCGCCGCAGCCGTCAGGATGTAGTGCGACCAGGTCTTCAGACGGCGGAAGACGTCGGGCATGCTGCGATAGAGGTCCCGCACCTGCTGCCGCTCGCCCATCCGCTCGCCGTACGGCGGGTTGCAGATCAGGCAGCCGTATTCGCGGCGGCTGGTCAGGTCCGCGAAGTCGCCCTGCTGGAAGTGGATGTCCTCCGCGACGCCGGCTGTCTCGGCATGGACCCGCGCGAGCTTCAGGGCCGCTTCGTCCGCGTCGGTTCCGAGGATGCGGGCGGGCAGCGACGGCAGGGCCGCCTCGCGAGCTTCGCGGCGGGCGTCCTCCCACAGCGCCGCGGCCGGGGCGTTCCAGTCCTCGGCCGCGAAACGCCGATTCAGCCCCGGCGCCAGGTTCCGCCCGATCATCGCCGCCTCGATGGGGATCGTCCCTCCCCCGCAGAACGGATCGACCAGCGGGCGGTCCGGCTTCCAGAAGCTCAGCAGGACCATCGCAGCCGCCAGCGTCTCCTTCAGCGGCGCGGGCCCGGCGACCGGGCGGTATCCGCGCTTGTTCAGCCCCGCCCCGGTCGTATCGAGCGTCAACGTCGCGACGTTGTCCAGCAGCGCGACGTCGATAGCGTACAGGGCGCCCGTCTCGGGCAGCGACGCCGCCGCGTGGGCTGCGAGCAGCTTCTCCGCGATCGCCTTCTTGACGATCCGCTGACAGGCGGGGACGCTGGAGAGTTGCGACTTGATCGACCGTCCTCGGACGGGGAACGTCCCGTCGGCGGGGATCCACTGTTCCCACGGCAGCGCGTGCGTGCGGTCGAACAGCTCGCCGAAGTCGCCCGCCTCGAACGCCCCCAGCCGCAGCAGGACGCGGTCCGCACAGCGGAGCCACAGGTTGGCGCGGCAGACGGCCGACGCGTCGCCGACAAACAGCACCCGCCCCGGCTGGATGATCTTCGCGTCGTAGCCCAGTCCTTCGAGTTCGCGCGCAACGACCGCCTCCAGTCCGAACGTCGCCGTGGCAATGAGTTCCAGGGAAGGCACGCCCGATCTTACCCCGCCTCCCGCTTGCGGAGGGGGAAAATCCGCGCATCTCACACGGAACGTCCCCGTCATCTCCTCGAAACTCACCCCATCCGGCGGACGATGATCGCGGCAAGCGGGTCCTGGATGCAGGCGGGGATGATTCTGCTGAGTACGCTCTGCACCCCGTACCGCCGCCGCAACGTGCCGACGAATCGGCGCTCGTCGGCGAACTTCTCTCGGAGCTTCACGCCCTTCCTCAGGGCGGAAAGCCTCCCCTTCATCGCCGCCTGGTAGGGCTCGAGGGAGGCGATCTTCCCCTGAGTGAAGTCGGCAGCCGTCTCGCCGGCGGCCTGTCCCGAGACCAGCGCGTTGCGGATCCCGCAGCCCCATTCGGCGTTGACCAGTCGCCCCGCATCGCCCGCGACCATCACGTTGTCCTTCACCAGCCGGTCCATCGGCGGCGCCAGCGGGACGCACGCCGTCAACGTGTGCGTGATGTCGTACGTCCCGCCCGTCCGGTCTTCGATGAACTCCCGCTGCAGCCGCGGCAGGTCGGCTGTCCTGCCCCCGAACGCCGCCACGCCGATGTTCGCCTCGCCGTCGCTCAGCGGGAACACGTACGCGTAGAGCCTCGGCGCGAAGGGCTGGTGGAACCAGATGTTCATCGCTTCGGCGTCGAACCGTCCGCGAACGCGGCTCTGCCGACAGATGCCGATCTCCCGCTTCCGAAGCGGGGCGGCCATCCCCACCCGCCAGGCGACCTGGGCCGAAATGCCGCTGGCGTCGATGACGACCTTGCCGCGCAGGACCTCCCCGCCGTCGAGGACGATGTCATGGGGTGGAAGGAAGTTCATCATCCGCCGGCCGAGGAACATCTCCACGCCCTGCGCCTCCGCCTCGGCCAGCAGGTGCCTCTCGGCGAAGTGCCGATCGAAGACGATGGTCTGGTTGCCCTTCATCGCGAGAACGTAGGGCTTGGACGAGGCGACGTTCACGACCATCTTGTGGAAGACGTTCACGGGGCAGCCGATCTCGTCGAGCTTCAGCAGATGCGCCCACATCCCGGGCATGACCTCTCCGCACCGCGGCGGGAACAGGGGCTCGGGGTTCTTCTCGACGAGCGCGACGCGCACGTTCTCCCGTGCGGCGGCGATGGCCGCCTTCGCCCCGGCCAGATTGCCGCCAACGACGACCACGTCGAACATAGGCCCTCTCCCCGATCAGGCGTCGAAGCCATTCCGCGGAACAGGACAAGTCGCTCCACCGTTCCGTTCCGCAGCCGGTGCGATTGACACGGATGGTAGTGCGGAAGGGCGTCCTTGTCCACCGGGCGGGGCGGATTCGGGGTTCCGAAAGACCCGAAGGTTCCCCCTCTTTCCCCCGCGAACGCAGCTTGACCGCGGTTGCCGCATTGCAGTAGAATGCGCGTGGCAAGGCTCTTCGGCTGAGGCGCTGTTACGATCCCTTCGCACTCATCCATCCGTCATCCCGCCTCTGGAAGAGCCTTCCTGGAGCGGCTGGAATCGCCGTGTGCGATCCGGTTTCCGTCCTTTCGTGCCGCAGTTTGAATGCGTTTCAACCCGCAAGGGCCGTGTCCTTATTCCGGTGTCCCGTACTGCCGCAGACGAGGTG
>CAZEJA010000047.1:0-8877 GCA_964512215.1 uncultured Planctomycetaceae bacterium | reverse complement strand
CCCACCCCCGCCCCCCCGGGGCGCTTCCGGCCGCCGGGGGGGCCACCCCCGCCGCGGGCGCGGGGGAGGCCTTGGAGCATGCCCGCGCCGAAGGCGTGCGAATCGGCGAGGCCGTGATTGCGCTGGGGCTGGCCGACGAGGAGGACATCACCAAGGCCCTCGCCAGCCAGTATGACATGGAGTACATCGACCTCGACCGCAACATGGTCGTGCCTTCCGAGATGCACGTGATCCCCGAGGACCTGATCCGCAAGCACCTGGTCCTGCCGCTGGGGCACGAGGACAACCGACTCAAGGTGATCATCACCGACCCGCTGGACCTCGAAACGCTGGACATGCTGCGGTTCCGGCTGAACACCGAGATCGATCCCTGCCTGGCGTCCAAGACGCGGATGCGGGACTTCATCGACCGTTTCGTCCGCAGCGACGTGAGCATCGACAACGCGGTGCAGCAGTTGGAGGAAGATACGGCCGCGGAAATCGCGGCGCAGGTGGGGGAGGAGGGGCTCACGGAAGACTCCGCCCCGATCATTCGCCTGGTGACCATGATCATCACCGAGGCCGTCAACACGCGGGCGTCCGACATTCACATCGAGCCGATGGCCAACCGCGTTCGCGTGCGCTACCGCACCGACGGCGTCTGCATCGAGCGGGACAACATCCCCAAGCGGATGCAGGGCTCGGTGGTCAACCGGATGAAGATCATGGCGGGCATGGACATCGCCGAGAAGCGCCTGCCCCAGGACGGCCGTATCAAGATGAAAGTCGCCGGCAGCGAGGTGGACTTCCGTGTCTCGGTGCTCCCCAGCTACCACGGCGAGAGCGTGGTGTTGCGTATTCTGCGTCCCGAGAGCGTCCGCCTGGGCATTCCGTCGCTGGGATTCGAGCAGGACGACTATGAACGGTTCAGCAAGATCATCAAGCGTCCGAACGGGATTTTCCTGGTCACGGGCCCGACCGGTTCGGGTAAGACGACGACGCTGTATGCAGCCATCAACGAGTTGAACCGCCCGGACCGAAAGATCATCACCGCGGAAGACCCCGTGGAATACAACTTCACGGGCGTCAACCAGGTCCAGGTGAGCGAATCGGTGGGTTTGACGTTTGCGAGCATCCTGCGATCGATGCTTCGTCAGGCACCGAACATCATCCTGGTCGGCGAGATTCGAGACTTGGAGGTCGCAGAAGTTGCGATTCAGGCCGCTTTGACGGGACACCTGGTGTTCAGTACACTTCACACGAACGATGCGTGCTCCGCGATCACGCGTCTGGTGGACATGGGCGTCAAGCCCTTCCTGGTGGCCAGCAGTGTCCAGGCGGTAATGGGCCAGCGGCTGATCCGCGTGATCTGCGAGGACTGCAAGGAAGTGTACCCGGACCCGGATGAGCGGGTGCTGCGTCTGCTGGGGTTCCGGGACGAGGAGATTGCATCCAAAAGCTTTTACCGTGGAAGGGGTTGCAACGCGTGCAACGGCACGGGATACCGGGGTCGACAGGGCATTTTCGAGCTGATGGAGATGGACAATACGATCCGGGAGTTGGCGTTCAATCGGGCCCCCCTGGGTGATATCCGCCGGGCGGCCAAGGCGGGGGGCATGCGGGGGCTGCTGGCGGACGGTCGACTGAAGATTCTCGCGGGCACGACGACGCCGGATGAACTGGTCCGGATCGCTCAGGTCGAGGAGTTCGTCGCAGAATAGTTCCCGGATTGTTCGAACTGTAGCTCCTTATTCTATTGATGGTTACGGAGTATCTGCCTCGCGCGGAGCCGGCACGGTGCTTGCTCGGGAGACGGCAAAGTACGAATAATTGGATGTCAGGCAAGGAACGATAGATGGCGACGATCAACATCGACAGGCTGTTGGAGACATGTATCAAGCGTGGCGCCAGTGACTTACATCTCCACGTGGGTCGTCCTCCGACGTTGCGGCTGCACGGGAGGCTCCGCCCCCTGGAGACGAAGGTGCTGGAGCCCGAGGACACGATCTCGCTGATGAAGCAGATCACGCCCGAGCGTGCCCAGCAGGAGTTGCAGGAGCAGGGAGGCACGGACTTCGGCTTCGAGTTCGGCGGCGAGGGGCGATTCCGAACGTCGGTGTTCCAGCAGCGGGGCAACATCTCGCTGTCGCTCCGCCTGATTCCCTCGAAGCTGTTCACCTTCGAGGAGATCGGCCTGCCGGAGATGGTCAAGACGCTCTGTCGGCGTCCGCGAGGGATGGTTCTGGTCACGGGTCCGACGGGCTCGGGCAAGACGACGACGCTGGCGACGCTGGTGGACTACATCAACAACACGTTCGACAAGCACATCATCACGATTGAAGACCCGATCGAGTATTACCATCCGCACAAGAAGTCGATGGTGAACCAGCGGGGCGTGGGTGTGGACGTGCCCAGTTTCTCCGAGGCGCTGCGTCGTGTGCTCCGTATGGACCCGGACGTGATCCTGGTCGGCGAGTTGCGCGACCTGGAGACGATCGAGTCGGCGCTGCGGGCGGCCGAGACGGGCCACCTCGTGTTCGGCACGCTTCACACGACGACCGCCCAGGGCACGGTGACGCGAATCGTGGACCAGTTCCCCGTGGACCAGCAGGAGCAGATCCGCGTGCAGTTGGCGGATTCATTGCTGGCCGTGGCGTGTCAGAACCTGGTTCCCCGCGCCGACATCCGCGGCATGGTGGCGGCGTTTGAGTTCATGTACGTGACCAACGCGGTGGCGAACCTGATCCGCGAGAACAAGACGTTCCGGATTCCGTCGGCGATTCAGACGGGCAAGAAGTTCGGGATGCAGATGATGGACGAGCACCTCCTGCGGCTGTATTGCGAAGGCAAGATTGCCTCCCAGGAGGCCATCGACTGCAGCCACCATCCTGCGGAGATCCAGGAGAAGCTCGCGGCGTACGATGCAGGTCAGATCGCGTCCCCGACGGCGGTATGAGGTAGCGAGATTATGGCGGATCAAGACGTCAAGAAGGTGAACATCGACGAACTGCGAGGCCGGCCCATCGGTCGCGTGCTGGTGAAGATGGACCGCGTCACGCGCGAGCAGGTCCACGAGGCCCTGGACGTCCAGAAGGAGAAGGGCGGCCCGCTGGGTCAGATCCTGATGGACCTGGGGTACATCAACGAGCGGGCCCGATCGCTGGCGCTGGCGTATCAGGCGGGCATGGAGCACGTAGACCTCGCGGGGGTGGAGATTGCCGAAGAGGTCATCGAGAAGATCCCCGCCCAGATGGCCAACGCGTACAAGATCGTGCCCCTGGAGTACGACGAGGAGACGAACCACCTGGTGGTGGCGCTGTCCTCGCCGGACAACTTTCGGGCGACCGACGACCTGCAGACGCTGATGGGGTACACGGTCACGAGCAAGCTGGCCGAGACCGAGCACCTGAACACGGCGCTGCTGAAGTACTACGACGTCGAGCCGGAGTCGATCGGCGACCTGATCAACGCGATCGCGGGCGACGACCAGCTCGCGGTGCTGGAGGACCGGGGCGAGAGCATCGACCTGGAGACGATCAAGGAAGCGGCCGAGTCGAACCCGGTCAAGCGCCTGGTGAACATGGTGCTGCTGGAGGCGATCCGCAACCGCGCGTCGGACATCCACTTCGAGCCTTTCGAAGAGGAGTTCAAGATGCGCTACCGCATCGACGGGCATCTGTACGAGATGCTTCCGCCCCCCAAGTCGATCGCGGTGGCGATCGCGTCGCGCATCAAGGTCATGTCGAACCTGGACATCGCGGAGCGCCGCGTGCCGCAGGACGGGCGGATCGAACTCGTGGTCAACGGCGCGCCGGTGGACCTGCGCGTCTCGGTGCTGCCGACGATGTTCGGCGAGAGCGTGGTCATGCGTGTGCTGGACCGCTCGAACGTCGCGCTGGACCTGGAGCGCCTGGGCATGCGCGAGGACGACCTGCGGATCTTCCGCCAGTTGATCGCCCGCCCGAACGGCATCTGCATCGTCACCGGCCCGACGGGCAGCGGCAAGACGACGACGCTGTACTCGGCCCTGGGCGAGTTGAACGACGTGGCGACGAAGATCCTGACCAGCGAGGACCCTGTCGAATACGACATCGACGGGCTGGTGCAGGTGCAGATCAACCCGGACATCGGGCTGACGTTCGCACGCTGCCTGCGCAGTTTCCTGCGTCAGGACCCGGACGTGATTCTGGTCGGCGAGATCCGCGACCTGGAGACGGCCGAGATTGCGGTGCAGTCGTCGCTGACCGGTCACCTGGTGTTCACCACGCTGCACACCAACGACGCGCCGTCGGCGATTGCCCGTCTGCTGGACCTCGGGCTCGAGCCGTTCCTGATCACGGCCACGCTCGAAGGCATCGTCGGCCAGCGCCTGGTCCGAACGATCTGTCCGCGGTGCAAGGAAGAATTCACGCCCACCGAAGACATGCTGCTGGAGCTGAACCTCACCCCGGAGAAGATCGCGGGGCGGAGCTTCTTCCGCGGCGCCGGGTGCGACTACTGTCGCGGCACGGGGTACAGCGGGCGGCAGGCGATCTTCGAACTGATGATCATGGACGACACGATGCGGGAGCTGATCATGAAACGCAGCAGCACGAACGTGCTGCGCGAGGCGGGCCGGAAACGCGGCATGCGGACGCTGCGGGAAAGCGGCCTGTTGTCGATTTTCGACGGACAGACGACGATCGAAGAGGTCGTCGCGCAGACGATTTACGAGGACAGCGAGTCGTAGGAACGACACGAGGCAGTGACGCGTAGACAGAGAGGATCGGAATCATGGCGACGTTCGTATACGAAGCGATGAACAACGTGGGCCAGCCCGTCAAGGGCGAGGTGGACGCCACGTCGTCGGAGGACGCCATCGCAAAGGTCCGCGCGATGGGGAACTTCCCCACGAAGATCAAGGAGAAGGCCTCCCGGAAGGCATCGAAGGCGGCCGCTCCGGGCGCCCCGGCCGCCGCGACCGGCGCGCAGGGCAAGCGCCGATCGGTGGGCAAGGTCTCCGGGAAGCTGATGACGCAGTTCACGCGTCAGTTGTCGACGCTGATCGACGCCGGGCTGCCGATTCTGCGAAGCTTGCGGATTCTCGAGCAGCAGCAGAAGCCCGGCATGCTGCGGGTGGCGATTCGCCTGGTGGCCGAGGACGTCGAGGGCGGGGCGACGCTGTCGGAATCGATGAGCAAACACCCCAAGGCGTTCGACCGCCTGTACGTGAACATGGTCCGGGCGGGCGAGTTGGGCGGCGTGCTCGATCTGGTCCTGCAGCGTCTGGCTGAGTTCATGGAAAAGTCGATGGCCCTCCGCCGGAAAGTGATCGGCGCGATGGTCTATCCGGCGGCGGTCATTACGTTCGCCGTGCTGATCGTCACGGGCATCATGATGTTCGTCGTGCCGAAGTTCAAAGAGATCTTCGCGGACATGGGCAGCGAACTGCCGGCCATCACCGCGATGCTGATCGCGACGAGCGCGTGGTTGCAGGATACGGGCTGGATGTTCATCGTGGCATCGCCGGTGCTGATCTGGGTGGCGCTGAAGCTGCTCAAGACGTCGCCCGGGGGGCGGTACATCGTGGACAAGATGAAGCTTCGGACGCCGATCTTCGGCATGATTGTCTCCAAGACATCCATCGCCCGGTTCAGCCGGACGCTGGGCACGCTGTTGTCGGCGGGCGTTCCGATTCTCGAGGCGCTGAACATCACCCGCGAGACGTCGGGCAACGAAGTGTACGCCCAGGCGCTGATCAAGGTGCACGACGGCATCCGCGAGGGCGAGAGCTTCGCGGACCCGCTGCGCCAGGCGCGCATCGTCGAGCCCATGGTCGTCAATATGATCGACGTCGGCGAGGAGACGGGCGAACTGGACAAGATGCTCTCCAAGGTCGCCGACACCTATGACGAGGAAGTCGAGACGCTGGTCGGTTCGCTGGTGTCCCTGCTCGAACCGTTGATGGTCATCTCGCTGGGCATCATCGTCGGCTTCATCGTCGTCGCGCTGTTCATGCCCATGGTGGGCATTCTGCAGGCGGTGCAAGGCTCCTGAGGCACCGGAAGGAATTCGCATGACGGAGAACATCGGACAACGCAGCCGGGCCCGGAAACGCGGGGCTCGCGCGTTCACGCTGATCGAGTTGATGGTCGTGTTCATGATCATCAGCCTGTTGGTGACGATCCTCCTGCCGACCATCAACTCGATGCTCGCGGCGCGGACGAACGTGCGGGCGAAGGCCCGCATCTCCCGCCTGGCCAACGGGGCGTCGCAGTACCAGAATGAGTACGACTTCTACCCGGGCCAGGAGTACCCCGGATTGATCGACGAAGGCGGCGGCGTCGGGACGACGTATTCCGGCAGCCAGATCCTCGCGGCGGCCGTGTTCGGCTACGACATCGAGGACTCGGGCGGCGACAACGACATCCTGGGCACGCCCGAACCGGTCACCAAGTGGGTGTCGTATGAAGCCGGCGTTCTCGCGACCCTCGGGCCGGACGCGGACAAGAGGCCCCACACGATCTCAGACGGCTTCGCGAACCCGATGGCGATCTGCTATTACCCGTCGCAGATGACGGGCGGGGCAGGCTTGTCGCAGTTCGATGAGGACGCCAACAGCGTGTACACCAACGATCCGTACCAGGGCACGGAAACGGACGACGAGTTCGACACTCGAATCCAGCATTCGACACTCGGCGGGGCTGTCAACGCCGGAGGCATCCTGCTGATCGCCCCCGGGCCCGACCGGCTGTACTTCACCAAAGACGATCTGAAGAACTGGTAGCGGAGAACGAACGTGATATCGATCCGGCAGAAACAAGTGAGCGAAAGGCGAGGTCGGCGGGACGGTTTTACGCTGCTGGAACTGCTGACGGTCATCCTGATCATCGGGCTGCTCGTCAGTATTCTCATGCCCGCGATCAACGCGGTGATTTCCACCTCGTACGAGATGCTTACGGTGGCCCGCATCAAGGAGTTGAAGTCCGGCGCTACGCAGTACCGGGACGACTTCAGCTTCTATCCGGGCCAGAAGCACCCGGAGCAACTGGCCGGTTCGAGCGGCAACTACACGGGCACGCAGGTGCTGATGGCCTGTCTGTGGGCGTATGACTACGTCAGTATCGACGTGGCGATACAGGACGATCCGACGGGCTCGCCGAATGTGAACCAGCCGGACCCCGTCAGCAAATACGCTCCCATTCGGAAAGTCATCTACCGCGACGCCATGCAGGGCGAGGCGACGTCGATCGAGGTCCCCGATCCGAAGATTTTCGGAACGGCGTCGGGACGGCATAACACGTTTCTCGACGACTTCCCCTCGCCCCTGCCGATCCTCTACTACCCGATGCGGAAGGGCAAGACCGTTCCCACAGAGGCTTATCTGTACACCGACAATCGGGACTACGTGGAGGACGGGCAGATCTTCGGAGACTACCGGGCGCGCATGGACAAGGACGCCTCCTACAACATGGCGAGCTACGCCGCGGACATGCAGACCGAGTTCTACAGCAGTACGTACGCCTCGGAGGACCGTCGCGGGACGATCCGCCCCCGGAAGTCCGAGGGCGAGTTCCTCCTGATCGCGCCCGGACGCGACCGGCTGTACATGACCGGGGACGACGTCAAGAGCTGGCAGGATTAGGGAAACGACCATGAGAGGCAGGAAGAACAGAACGGCCCCGGCCGGACGCGGAGCGGGTTTCACCATCGTGGAACTGATGCTGGTGGTGTTCATCATCACGCTGCTGATCGGCATCGGCGTGCCCTCGATTCACCAGATTCGCCTGACGTACCGCATCAACCTCACCCGGGCGACGCTCAACATGCTGGAGGAGGGCTGCGAGGCATACCGGATGGATTTCGAGCCCAAGGTTCCCGTTGACGAGCCCTGGAATGCGTACCCGAAGGGAGGCAACAACAATCTCGTCTGGGCCTTGACCGGTTATGTGCCGGATGTCAACCAAGACAAGGCCCCCGGGGCCGACCTGATGACGGACGACGGTGCTGACAACGACGAAGGCTGGGGCTTCCGGCTCACCGCCAGCGGGAAGATCTTCGGACCCTACAACAGCGCCGAGAAAGTGCCCATCAAGAATCCCGCCCTGCCCGTGTTCCAGGACTCGTTCGGCAACACGATCTTCTACTTCCGCTACGAGGGCGGGACGACGAATCAGTTCGTCGGGGGCGACACGGTTACGCCCACCAACAACCCCCAGCCGAGCATGGCCGCCTATGCGAAGGACTCCAACGGGAAGTACCTGCGCAAGGATCTGATCCTGTGCACCAAGGGCCCGGACTCGCTGTGGGGCTCCCGCGATCCCGACGACAACAACAACGTCAAGTTCTTCAGCACCTTCCCGTCCCTGGACGACATCACCAACTTCCTCGAGGAGGATTGACGACCATGTTCGGCACTACCAGACGGTCTGCTGACCCGACGCGCAGGGGCGGCTTTACGCTGACCGAGATGATGGCTGTCATGCTGATCATGACGGTCCTCGTGCTCCTGGTCGTCGGCGTCAGCCGGTACATCCAGGTCAAGGCCGCCCGACAGGAAACCGAGGCCAACCAGGCCATCATCAAGCGGGCGCTGCAAGCCTTCTACGAGGATACGAAGTCGTATCCGCCAGACAGCTACGATGACGACGGCGCGGATATCTTCCTGAAGCTGAAGAACAACGGTGCCGCCAAGCAGGAACTGCGGTCGCTTCCCGTGGCCGTCCTGAACGGCAACCGCTTCAAGGACGGGTTCAAGAAGAACATGCGCTACCGAAAGCAGGGCGGCATCGGCGGGACCCCCGTGATCATCTCGGCCGGGCCCGACAAGGATTTCGCCACCGAGAAGGATAACATCCGATCCGACCAAGGATACTAACGTGCAGGCAAGACGCGCAACAACTCGAAGGCATCCCCGCG